>DASZNX010000411.1:0-2914 GCA_035551075.1 Gemmatimonadales bacterium
CTCATGCCGCCGCCCGCGTCGCGGTCCAGACGAGGCTGCGGACGGTCGGGCTCCTGGCGCACGATGATCGGGCACGGTGGTGCCGTGTGGAGCTCGAGCTCCTGCGGCACGCCGCGAAACGACGTGAACGCTTCGCTCAGCGCGCGCGGCTCGGCGGGACGGCCAAGTCGGACCCGCACCGCGGCCATATGCCCGTCCACGACGGGGACCCGATGACACTGGGCGCTCAACGCGAAATCGGCCGGCCGGACCGTGCCCCCCTGCTCCCGGCCGAGAATCTTGAGCGTCTCCCGTTCGATCTTTTCTTCTTCATTGGCGATGAACGGCACGACGTTATCCACGATGTCGAGCGACGCGACGCCCGGATACCCGGCGCCCGAGATCGCCTGCAACGTGGTGACGACCACCGCCTCCAATCCGAAACGCGCTTGCAGCGGGGCCAGCGCGAGCGTGAGCATGATCGTCGAGCAATTCGGGTTCGTGACAATGAAGCCCTTGCCTCGGCGTCGCTCGATCAGCGCGAGATGCTCCGGGTTGATCTCCGGAACGAGCAGCGGCACGTCCTCGTCCATGCGATGCGAAGACGAGTTACTGATCACCGGATACCCCGCCTCGGCGAATCGCGTCTCGACGTCGCCGGCGATGTCCGCCGGGAGGCTGGACAACACGACGTCGCAGTCGAGCGGGGGCTCGGGAGATTGCACGGGCAACGCGCGAACCGCCGCCGGCATCGCTCCAGGCAGGCGCCACACACACGCATCGCTGTAGCGCTTCCCCTGCGATCGCTCGGAGGCGGCCAACGCCGTCACGACGAACTGCGGGTGACCGTCCGCCAGCGCAACCATGCGCTGCCCCACGGTGCCGGTCGCACCAAGAATTCCGAGCCGAAGTCTCTCTTTCACGCCCTAAAGGTATCGACGCCATGACAGCCACGCTCGCGCCACCCCCGCCACCCGCGCCACCCAGCGCCCGCGCTTTGCCGCTCCGTTGCCACAATTGCGGCGCATCGCACGAGGCAGCGCCCGTCGCCATTTGCGATCAGTGCCTCGGCCCGCTCGAGCCCGCGTATGATCCGGCCCGCCGGCTGCCGGATCGCTCCGCCATCGCCGCCCGCGCGCCGACGTTGTGGCGCTATCGGGAGTGGCTCCCCTTCGACGGGGAAACCGCGCACTCGCGGAATACGGGATTCACTCCGCTGCTCGAGGTGCCCGCGCTTGCCCGGCGGCTGGGTGTGGGCCGCGTGTGGGTGAAAAACGATTCCGTCTGCCAGCCGTCGCTCTCGTTCAAGGATCGCGTCGTCGCCGCCGGGCTCAACGCCGCGGTGTCGTTCGGACTCAAGACGGTGGGTTGCGCGTCCACCGGCAATCTCGGGAACGCGGTGGCCGCGCACGCCGCCCGCGCCGGGCTCGAGGCCTGGGTGTTCATTCCCGACGAGACGGAGCCGGAGAAAGTCGTGGCCACGAGCGTGTATGGTTGCCGCCTGGTGCGCGTGCGCGGCACGTACGACGACGTCAACCGGCTGTGCGCGCAGGTGGCCGACCGCTTCGGGTGGGGCGTCCTGAACGTGAACTTGCGCAGCTATTACGGCGAAGGCTCGAAGACCATGGCGTTCGAGATCGCCGAGCAGCTCGGCTGGCGCTTACCCACGGCGGTGGTGGCTCCCATGGCAGGTGGCTCCCTGGTGACAAAGCTTCGCAAGGGCTTCGCCGAATTCCTTGACGCTGGGCTGGTGGACGGAGCGGCACCCCGCATGTTCGGGGCGCAGGCAGAGGGGTGCGCGCCGATCGTGCAGCTGTTTCTGCGCGGCGGCGACGAGATCGTCCCTGAGGTGCCGCACACGATCGCGCGCTCGATCGCCATCGGTAACCCGGCGGATGGCGTGCGCGCGGCACAAACGATTCGGGAATCGCGCGGCTGGGCGCAAGCGGTGAGCGATGACGCGTTGCGGGCCGGGATCGCGCTGCTCGCGCAAACCGCCGGCGTATTCACCGAGACTGCGGGAGGAGTTACCGTGGCCGCCGCGCTGGAGCTGGCGCGCCAGGGACGACTCGACTCGAGTGATGAGGTCGTGCTGTGTATCACGGGCAACGGGCTGAAGACGATCGAGGCGGTGGGTCCGGTACTGCCCGCCGCGCCCGTCGTCGCTCCCCGGCTCCGCGAAGTCGCGGCCCTGGTGGACCACTGGCCGGAGGGGTGACGGTTCGGGTGCCCGGGTCGACGTCCAACCTTGGGTCCGGATTCGATTGCGCCGGCATGGCGGTCGATCGGTGGCTGCGCGTGTCAGTGCGTTGCGCCGAGGAGCGATCTGCGCCGGCCATCGCCATCGATCGACGCGGCACGTTGAGCGGATTCTCCGTTCGGCCGGAAGACGACCTGCTCTATCGCGGCTTCGCCGCCGCCTGGCACACCGGTGGAGACGGACGCGACATACCGCGCCTCACTGTAATCGTGGACTCCAACATCCCCGTCGGCCGGGGTCTCGGTTCCTCAGCGGCGGCGATCGTTGCCGGTGCTGCTGCCGCCTTCACGCTCCTCGGGATGGAGCTCGAGTCCAGCCGGCTGCTCGCGCTGTGCTCCGAAATCGAGGGACATCCGGACAACGTGGCACCGGCGCTGTACGGCGGAGCCACCCTTGCCCTGCAGCGCCCGGAAGGCGGCTTGCTCGTCACGGCGCTCGACGTTCACTCGTCGATCGCGTTCGTGTTCGCCGTGCCCGACTTCACACTCGAGACGAAGCGTGCGCGGGCCGCACTCCCAGCCTCCGTGCCGCACGCGACCGCCACGATTGCGGCGGCGCACAGCGCGGCGCTGGTGCGCGGGCTCGCCACGGCCGACGCCGAACTGCTCGCCATCGCCCTCGACGACGTGCTGCACGTCCCCTTTCGTCGGTCACTCGTACGCGGGTACGACGACG
>DASZNX010000412.1:0-2389 GCA_035551075.1 Gemmatimonadales bacterium
GGGTCCGATTCCCGTGAAGGCATGCAACCCGTAGCCGAACTGATTGAACACGACATTGTCGCGGATGACCTTCCATCCAATCCCGTCGTTGTGGACATAGATGCCGTGTCCGTCCGATCGCGTCAGATTGATGCTGCCGCCGTTATAGATGATCCACCCGTACATCTCGATGTTGTGCGTGCCATCTTCCATGAACGTGGCGTGACCCACGTCGTGGACGATCAGGTTGAGCAGCTTCACGTTCTGGGCGCTGCGCACGTAGACGCCGGTGGGCCGCAGACCGATGCAGCTGTCGCAGCTACGCGCAGTCCCCGACTGCATGATCTCGAATCCCCAGTAGATCGCCCACTGGCCATCGACGCTGAACGTTTCCACGTTCGCCGTGCCGCCGTCGATGGTCGCGCGTTCGCCCGGGTACTGTCGTACCACAATCGGCGCGCTGGAGGTGCCGGCCAGTGTCGTCGTGTAGGTTCCCGCGTAGGTCCCGCCTCGCAGCCAAATCGTGTCCCCCGGCCGGACGGCGCCGTTTGCGCCGCTCAGCGCCGTCTGCAAGTCCCACGGCTGCCGTGACCCATCCCCACTGCTCGACCCTGCAGGCGATGCGAACCAGCCGGCGACCCCAATCGTGGCAGTGCCCGCCGTGCCGCCATACGTGGCGACCACGCTGGTTCGTCCCGGACGATTCGCGGTGAGGCGTCCGCTTTGTGTGCCCGTCGTCACGATCGATGCCACACCAGGGCTCAGCGAACCCCAGGCGACCTGCGCGGCGACCGGATTGCCGTTCGCGTCGCGGATCGTCGCGCTCACCGACATCGTGTCGCTCACGAACAGCGTGCCTGACCCCGGCGTCACCGTGATCGTGAAGCTGCCCAGCGTGACGGTGATCGGCACATTGCCGCTCAGAGGTTGCAGGATGATCGAGACCGCGGGGTTTGCGCCGGGCACGACGTCGATCGTCACGGAGCCGGTATGGGTGCGAATGCCGCCCGGATCGAATGCATTCAGCGTGATCGTGCGATTCGAGCCGGTAGGCACCGTGATCGTGCCGGTGGCTACGCCCTGCGCGATGGGGATATTGAAGACGAGCGGCGTGCTGATGTCCGAGGCCGTGACCTCGGCGACAAGCAGAGCGACCGTTGTACCCGAGAGGTCGGCGCGGATCAGTAGGTTGGCGTCGGACGCGCGAGGAGGTCCCGTCTGGTCTGCGAGACAGGCGCCAACGACTAACACCGCGCCCGCGGCCGCGGCTATCCGCACGGTACGTGCGCTCCGCGACCTATGGCGTGACCGTGATCGTCGCGCGTCCTGCCGCGCCGGAGAACGTCGCCGTTACCGTCGTGCTCCCCGCTTTCACCGCTGTCACGAGGCCGGCGTTGTCCACCGTTGCGACGCCGGGATCGTGCGTCGCCCACTTCACGGTCCCCACCACCGGGCTGCCATTCCAGTCGGTGATCGTGGCGCTCAGCTGCGCTGTGGCGTTGGGAGCGAGTGTGGCCGCGTTGGGTGTGACCGCAACGGCTCGACTACCGAGGGTCGCCGTGATGGGAACGTCGCCGGTCAGCGGCTGCAATGTGATGGCGATCGTCGCGTTGGTTCCCGGCGCGACGTTGAGCAGCTTGGATCCGCTGTGTGTCTCGGTCCCGCCCACATCGTAGGCGCGCATCTCGATCGTGCGGTTCGAACCCGCCGGCACTGCGATGGTATCCATCGCCACGCCGGCGACGACCGTGATGTTGAACACGAGCGGCGTCGGAATGTCCGGCGCGCTCACGTCCACGACCACCGTTGCTACGGACGTTCCCGAAACATCAGCGTACAGCACCAGCTTGGCTTCGCCGGTTGGCCCAACGGCATCCTTCCCACAACTGACGATCGCCAACACACACCCAAGGATCGCGGATACGACCCGTAACGGGGTGCGAAACATAAGGATAGACCTCCTGTGAGGGCGCCCCGTGTTGGGCAACTTCCATACCCTGTATAAATGCCCACAGGTTGAGCCTTTCCCAGCACAATCCACCACGACGTGTAGCAGGCGCCTTCCAGT
The DNA here is from genome assembly GCA_035551075.1 of Gemmatimonadales bacterium. Classification (GTDB taxonomy): domain Bacteria; phylum Gemmatimonadota; class Gemmatimonadetes; order Gemmatimonadales; family GWC2-71-9; genus 20CM-2-65-7. The sequence continues at coordinate 2,048 of DASZNX010000412.1, forward strand.
CTTGCCTGCGGACCGGCACAGCTTGCTTACAGCTCGATTGCGCGCAGTTGCAAGTGGAAGGGACTCAACGTCGTGTGAGTGACCACCTAGGGCACTCACTTTGCTATAGCGGCGCTCGCTGATCTCGGCAGCAACAGTTGCCGGCCCCCTGGACCCCGAACACGGAAGGACCAATGCGATCGCGCGCAGCCCATCTCGGCCGCGCAGCCCGGGCGCTTGCCCTGCTGCTGCTCACGACGTGTCAGGAAAACGTTTCCCCTCCCCCTCCCACTCCCGCTTCATCGCAGACTATTCCAGTCCCCCGACCAATCAGCGCCGACGCCGCAAGCCCGTCGGCAGCAC
>DASZNX010000413.1:0-5668 GCA_035551075.1 Gemmatimonadales bacterium
CGAGTGTCCCGTGCATCTGCGTCGCGAGCTGCTCGAACGCTTTCCGATCGACGCCTCGCTCGTAGCTCTCGATTCGCAAATCGACGTAGCGGCGCAGCGCATCGCGAATCTGCCCCCGCGCGGGTTCGGCCACGAGTCCAGCGCGCAAATAACAGGTCCCGATCGCGTTGGCTTCGTCCATCACGAGGCGGGAGCGGTCGTTGAATCGGTTGCTCGTGATCGCAAAAGAAAACCCCAGCAGCAGGGCCACGAGTCCGAGCGTGCTCGTCCGGATCGTGGTGAGGATGTCGCGCTCCCCTTCCGTCGCCTGCAGTGCCCGGCCGCGGCGAAAGCCGACCTCGCTCGCGCCGAGTGAGAGCAACAGAATTGCGAGGATCAGGACCCAGATCGGCCAGTCGTAGATCGCGTCCATGGCGTGCGTGCGCCTACAGCGGGACTCGGTAGTTCGCCATAATCAGCGCCGACATGCGACCGATAAACCCGAACTCGGCGCGCAATCCCCAGTGCCGGCCGTAATCGAATGTGCCGCCCACCAGCATGTTCCAGGGATCGGCGACTTTCTTGTTGAGACTGTAGTTCACCACGGTCGTGTCGAGCCGGCCCTGGAGGCGTTGCACCATATTGTCCACCAACGCCTTCTCCGCCGGGCTCAGTGCCTGGTACCAAGCGGAGTTCTGGTAGTTGTTGAAGAGGGTGTCCGTCCCTGGGGGGACGACATCCGAAAGCCGAATCGATCCGTTGGTCTCGTTCTTCATCGCCTGGAACATCGTGCCGATCCAGAGCGTCCCGCGCATCCGCTCGCCACGCGCGGCAGCCGGCGAGCCGATGCGAAACGCGCGGCCCAGTCGCGCGCTGAACACGTTCACGGGAACGGGCGCGCTGAGCAGCTCGGATTTCGCCCACTGATGGTTGAAATCGATCACGCCGAAGTTGCGCTTGATGCCGAACGCGGCGGTGAAGCCGAGGCCAAAGTTGGTGCCGCTGAACTCCGCCTTGGTCGAAAAGGTCACCGGGTCGGAGAGGTGAACGGTCGTGTGTCCCGGGCCGGTCCCCAGCATCGCATAGACGTTGAGGAACGGAAACAGCCAGAGATCCGTGCGCGCACTGAAGTTGGCGAGCTTTGCCTGGGCGCCGCTGAACTTGATGAAACTGACGGGCTGGGGTGGAGCGTTGAAGCCGAGTCCCAGGTTGGAGATCAGAATGTCCTGCCTGGCGCTGAACGCGACAATGTTGAAGCCCAGGGGCGTCGGCAGATCGAAGCCGCGCTCGATCGCCTTGCGGCCCCAGATCGGGAAGATCTGATGATAGGTCGCGAGAATGCTGTCGCGTTCCGCCTGCGTGAGCGCGAGATCGGGATTCTGCGCGGCAACGCGCAGGGGAACGCCGAGCGCCAAAAGCACGAGCAAAGTCCGGCTCATTTCTGCGTGCTCTTGGGTCCGCCGATGGGCAACCCGAAGCCCACACCGAAGCTGTCGTTCGTGCCCGGCGCATCGGCCAGCGCATCACCGAACGCGTGGTACCACGACACGCGAATCCGCATGCTGCGAATGCCGAGACTCGGTGCGAGCGCGAACTCGCCGAGAAGATTCAGCCCTGAGTCCCAGCGATTCACGCGCCCCCAGAGACTCTGCGTATACGTGAGATCGCCCGCGCGGGCGACGGTTCCGATATAGTGGTCTTCCGCTTTCACCACATAGCCGATCTGCGGCCCGGCGGCAAAGTAGAGGCGGCCGGCTCGCACCTTGAGCAATAGGGGGACCGTGATGTAGCCGAGCGTTCGAGTGACCGATACAGCGGTCGCTGCCGCGAACGCGCTATCGACGGCAGGCTGACCCGTGGGAATGAACGGCAATGACTGCGCGCCCGCCGGCACTTTGAACGTGAATTCCGGCTGCACCGACAGGGCCTTGCCGACCTTCACTTCGAGGAAGCCGCCCAGATCCCACGAGCGCAACCGGGCGGCGCTGCTCAAGCCCGAGAGGGTCGTCCAGACGACATCAAATTTGATTCCACCCTGCACGTTTTCCGATGCGAACTTGTCGCCGAAGAGGAGGACCAGCAGCGCCTGCGCCCGGCCGGCGCTCAACGGCCACACACAGAACAACCCCGCGACGAATGCCCCACGCGCGAGGAAGCTCAATCGAAACGAAAGTCGCCCCGCCCCCGCCCCCGCCCCCGCGTCATGCCGCAGAAAGTCTCGGGCCATTCGGGCGAACGATGCAGCGAAACCCCAGATGACTCGTCGAGGTATCGATTTGTTGCGCGTGCCGGGCCGCCGGACGGTAGCGCTGGCAGTAGTTCGGAGCGCTCAGGTGCGAGCCGCCTTTGATGACCCTGCGCGGGATCCGAATGTTGGGCAGCTGCGGATCGTAGCTCTCGTTCTCGACGCCGCCGCGCGGGTTTTCGACAACGCCCGGCCCCTGCGGCGTGAGCGGGCCGGCTGTGTGCCGCCGAGTGTACCAATCGGCGGTCCATTCCCAGACGTTGCCGATCATGTCGTACAGCCCGTACCCGTTCGGTGGGAACGCCGTGACGGGTGACGTGCGCTCGTAGCCATCGGAGCGCAGGTTTTCATGCGGGAATTCGCCCTGCCAGGTGTTCGCCATGTAGCGCCCGGCCGGCGTGAACTCATCACCCCAGGCGAACTCGGCGCCGTCGAGACCGCCCCGAGCCGCAAACTCCCACTCCGCCTCCGTGGGAAGTTCCTTCCCAGCCCAGCGCGCGTACGCCGCCGCGTCCTTGAAGGCAACGTGCACGACCGGATGTTCATCCCAGCCGTCGATCGAGCTCTGGTGGCCGTACGGCCGCCGCCAATCGGCGCCGAACCGGAATTCCCACCATTGACTCCAGTTGCGCACATCCACGGGCCCGCAGGGCGGTTGGAATACGAGCGAGCCTGCTTTCAACATGTGGGGCAGGGCGCCGGGATAGTCGTTGGGATCGGGGGCGACCTCGGCGAAGGTGACGTAGCCGGTCGCGTCGACAAAGCGACGAAATTCGTGGTTGGTGACCGGCGTGCGGTCCATCCAGAAGCCATCGACCCGCACGCGATGGGCCGGCGCTTCCTCAGGGTAATGCCGATCCGACCCCATCAGGAACGTGCCGCCGGGGATCCACAGCATGTCCTGATCGACGCTCGGCACGATGTTGCCTGGCGCGATGCGCCCCCCGCTGCTGACACGCATGGCTCGGCAATGTCGCCCCTGCGCGCGCGCTCTCTATGGGACCTTAGGGCAGTCGGCTCAGCGCTTGCCGCCGTCGGCGGATGCCATGACGCGATTGATGGCGTCGAGCAGCGCGGTCTCCTCGAATGGTTTGCGCAGGTAGGCGTGTCCTTTGGCCTCGATGCGCTCGCGCATCGTGGTGTCGTCGTGCGCGGTGATGAACACGATCGGAAAGTGCACGCCAGCATCGGCGAGGTAGGCTTCGAGGTCGAACCCGCTCATGCCCTCGAAGTGGATATCGAGCACCAGGCAGTGGAGCGCCCAGGACGGGTGCGTTTCCAGAAACTGCTCGGTGGAGGGGAACGATGCGACGCGCAGGCCGGCCGCTCGAAGCAGCCGCGAGAGTGACTTCAGAACGGACGGATCGTCGTCGATGACGCCGATGAGCGGCGGCTCAGGCTTGGGCAGATGACAGTCCCGCGCAAAGGCCCTGTCCAGCGCGTCAGGCGCTCGGACAGGGCCACGGTACTGCGGAAATCAGAGGCTGCGTATGTGACTTTAGGTCAACGTCGTCACTCCACGCGCCTCATCGCGGTCGCGGCGGGCGCCATCGGTGGCACGCCCAGCCGGTCGGCCATGCGGACGAGATCGGCGACCGAATTGGCCTCCATCTTCTTCATGATGCGCGCGCGGTGCACCTTGATCGTCCGCTCGCACGTGCCCAGACGCCCCGCGATCTGCTTGTTGAGCATCCCCGTCACGACCAGGCCAAAGACCTGGTTTTCCCGCGGCGTCAGCCGCGATTGCCGGTTGGTGAGCGTCATCATCAGCGCGTCCACGCGCCGCATTTCCGCATCCAGCATGAGACCGCGCTCCACCGCCGCCAGCAATTCCTCTTCGTCGATCGGCTTCGTCAGGAAATCGACGGCCCCGATCTTCATCGCGCGCACGCTCGACGTCACGTCCCCGAATCCCGTGGAGAAGATGATCGGAATGTTCGCGCCCGAGCTGCGCAGGGACGTCTGGAGATCGAGGCCGCTGATTCCCGGCATGCGAATATCCAGAATCAGACACTGCGGCCCGTCGGCAGGCGCCTGCGGCCGGCCCAGGAAATCCCGCGCGGATTCGAACGTCTGTACGCGATATCCGACCGAGCTCAGCAGCCGCTCGAGTGACTTGCGGACGGAGGCATCGTCGTCCACGACGAATACCCGGCCGCCCGTGATCGGCTGCGGCCCGTCCTTGGGACGCGGCGTTGCCGAGGATGCTGCTGGTCGCGGGACGGCCCTGACGGCGCTGCTCTGTCTCATGACTGCTCCTTTCCCGGGGCGATGGGCAGCGCGACGTGAAACGTCGCCCCGACGTCGGAATTGTTGGTCGCCCAGATGCGACCGCCGTGACTCTCCACGATGGAACGCGCAATCGACAACCCCATCCCCAGCCCATCCGGCTTCGTCGAAAAAAACTGCTCGAACAGATGCTCGAACTGCTCCGGCGGGATCCCTTTGCCGGCATCACGAATGGAAATCACGCAGCCCGCGTCCGCCCCCGTGCGTCCCCGGGTGCGAATGATCATGCGGCGATCGAGCGTGCTCGTGTCCGCCATCGCTTCGAACGCGTTCATCATGAGATTGAGCAGCACCTGCTGCAGCTGCACGAGATCGAACCGCACCTTCGGGAGCGGCGCCTCGAGATCGAGGACCAGGGTGACCCGGCGCAGCAGAAAATCGCCGTGGAGCAGCCGGCCCACGTCCCGGACTACTTCGTTGGGATCGAGCAGGACGAGCTCTACGTCATGATTATGGAGCAGCGCGCGCATCGCGTGGATCAGCTCGCCGGCGCGGCGGTCGTCCGCGTCGATGTCCTCGATGATGGCGCGAACCTCGTCCATCGGGGGATTCGGCGTCGCGAGAAAGCGACGCGCCGCCTGCGCGTTCGCCAGAATCGCCGACAGCGGCTGGTTCAACTCATGCGCGAGTGACAGCGCAAATCCTCCCAGCGTGCGGACGCGCGCGAAGCGCGAGATTTCGTTTTCGTGGTAGGGATCGAACACGATCGGCCCGCCCTTGGTGCCTCCGCCGTTCCCGGCCCGCGATGCACCACCCGGTTTGGACTCTTTGGGCGATTCCTGGCCCACCACCCGTAGCAGCGAATCGAGACGCTGTTGCAATGCGCGCTCGACGCCGCGCTGGCGCCGCCGTTCGAGGATCAGGCCGATGATCAAGAGTGCCTGCGCCGCGACGACGGTGCCTTCGAGAAAATTGGGACGACCGGCGATCGCTTGACTGAACACACTTCGATCCTCGCTGCCCGGTTCGGTGGCTCCGGCTCCACTGGGTCCAAGCAGTCCGATCAGCATCAATACCGTTGTACGCGCGAACCAATGCGTTCGTGGCATAGGGCTTCGGCAGATTCTAGGGCTGCCCGAATACTTGGTGAGATGTACCGCATTTCCCTTTGGGTCAATAAGGGATTCCCCGCATAACTACCGCGTCCGTATGACG
>DASZNX010000414.1:0-4243 GCA_035551075.1 Gemmatimonadales bacterium
GATGACATTCCTCTCCTTGCCGCCCACTTCCTCGAGGAGTACGCGACCCGCTATCGCAAATCGGTCACGAAGTTCCATGCCGACGCGATGCGCGCGCTGCTTGGCTATGGCTGGCCCGGCAACGTGCGCGAGCTGGCACACGCGGTCGAGCGCGCCGTGTTGCTGGCCGAAGGCGACACGGTGCGGACCATAGACCTCAACCTGCACCCACCCGGCGAGGTGGCTGCGCGGCTCGAAGACATGAGCCTCGAAGATGTTGAGCGCGTGCTGATCCAGAAGGCGCTCGCGCGCGCCGGCGGCAACGTCAGCACTGCGGCCAAGGCGCTGGGGTTGTCGCGCAGCGCCCTCTACCGGCGCCTCGAGCGGCACGGCCTCTGATACAGCGACGCTCCTCCCGGCCTCGCTCGCACGAGTCGCAGGTCACCCGCCTCGCCCTGCTGGGAGGACTCCCCGCAGTCGTGCTCGCACTGTGGCTGCTCTTTTCCGGCGCGACGAACGACAGTGTACGCTGGACGTTCGGCGTACTCATCGTCGTCTGCTGGCTGCTGTTCGCCCTCGCTCTGCGCGAGCGCGTCGTGCGACCGCTGCAGACGCTCTCCAACATGCTCGCCGCACTGCGGGAACAGGACTACTCGATGCGCGCCCGCCGGCCCAGCACGGAAGACGCGCTCGGGCTCGTGATGCTCGAGCTGAACATCCTCAGCGACGAGCTCAAAGAGCGCCGCCTCGGCGCCCTCGAGGCAACAGCTCTCCTGCAGCGTGTCATGAGCGAGATCGACGTGGCGGTGTTCGCATTCGACGAAGCCGCGGCGCTACGTCTCGTGAACGCGAGCGGCGAACGTTTACTGGGCCAGCGTTCGGAGCGGCTGCTGGGACGTACGGCCACAGAGCTGGGTCTCGATGAGTGCCTGACGGGCGACGCGCCGCGCGTGATCAACCTGGCCTTCCCCGCATCGAGCGGCCGCTGGGAGGTCCGGCGCGGCGCTTTCCGTCAGGGCGGCCGGCCGCATCAGTTCGTCGTCCTCGCCGACGTGAGTCGCGCACTGCGCGAAGAGGAGCGCGGCGCGTGGCAGCGCCTGATTCGCGTGCTCGGTCACGAGATCAACAACTCGCTGACGCCGATCAAGTCGGTCGCACAGCGGCTCCAGCAGCTCGTTTCGGTCAACGGCTCGAGCGAGCTGCCCCGTGAAGACTTGGACAAGGGACTCGAGCTGATCGCCAAGCGCTCGGAGTCACTTACGCGGTTTCTCGCGTCGTACGCCCGGCTCGCACGCCTGCCGCCTCCCAAGATCGGGAAGGTCGACGTTCCCACCTGGGTGCAGCGCGTCGCGCGGCTCGAGACGCGCGTCCCGGTCTCGATCACGCCGGGGCCGGACGCGACGTTGCGCGCTGACGGCGACCAGCTCGACCAGCTGTTGATCAACCTGATTACGAACGCGGCGGATGCCGCACTAACCACGGGGGGTGGCGTCCGGGTGCGTTGGGTGACGGCAGCGTCGCAGGGATTCGAGCTCGTGGTCGAAGACGACGGGCCGGGTCTTCCCGAGACGGCCAATCTGTTCGTGCCATTTTTCACGACCAAACCGCAGGGGACGGGGATTGGGCTCGTGCTGTCGCGCCAAATCGCCGAGGCGCATGGCGGGAGCCTGACGATCGCCAATCGGACAGATGGTGCACACGGCTGTGTAGCCCGGTTACGGCTCCCGTCTGGGTAGAACGCACTTCAAAAGTGTTAGGCGCGATGGTCTTCGCATTTGTCCTGTTGGAGGGATTTGATTAGAACGCTCCCCAGGGTTGCTTGCCCGGGATGTAGTAACTGGGGCAGATGAATTTGAAAATCCTGGCGACCTTGCGCGCGCTCTCCACTTTCGCCTTGTCCTGTCGCAGCATGCCCGCCAGCTGCTTGTCGAACATTTCGCGGTAGTAAGCGTCGGCCGCCTTGTGACGCTCGTCATCCGACTTGTACTCTCCACGAATCGTCGCCAGCTCCCCGGGATCGAGGAACATCCCTTCACACTTCGGGCACTCGTCGACCACGACCTCGCGCTTCACGCTCCAAAAGTGCCGCATCATGATCGTGCCGTCGCGCGGGCACTTGCGCCGCTCGTTCTGGTCCACTTTGACGGCCGGGTTCTGCTGCACGTTGAGCAGCGATTCCCCGGCCGATTGGTCGGGCTGATCCACCTTCCGGAGCGTCCACTCGTCGAACCACAATCCGCCGCACCCGCCCTTGCACGCTTGCACGTTGACGTCGCCCGCCGCGATTTCCGTCATCGCGGTACCGCAGGCTGGACAATTCATCGTCGCGACTCCGTGGTGGAAGAGAAAGCGGTCATAACATAGGGTGCGATGTGGTAAGCAGTCTATAACGACTGGACTGCGCCGGCCGCCCCGGCCGCCCTTGGCAACCCGACCGTGACCGCGGGCGCCGGCGTTACACACCTGCGCTACCCCGTACGCAAGGCGTAGCAGCGGAGGTCGAGTTGGCTATCGCTTGCCGGTAGTGACTTCCGCGGGCGAGTGGAGACCATGGACGTTGCCTTCAGAGTCCTTGAACATCGCCCAGCCGCCCCACGGTTCAGTGCGCGGCGGCTCGCTGAACTCGATTTGTTTTTTCGCGAACTCCTTTTGTGTCTCGTAGACGTCATCAACTTCGAAAATCACTCCGCTCGACCCGCCAGCCTTGGCATCGGGGCGATCAGGCCACCGCTGTGCCAGGTAAAACGCTGCTTGCGCGTTGCGAGGCGCGACAGTCACCCAACGTGTGCCATCCCCCATCGGGGCATCCATCGTTTTCTCCCAGCCCAGCTTCTTCGTGTAGAAATCGATTGCGCGATTGAGATCCTTGACCAGCAGGGTCACGGTCGAGATATACATGGGGTCCCCCAGTGTTTCGGGAATACGGTGAGAATATCGACGCGAGTGGGTACCTTCGCGGGCCTTCCGGGTTCCGGCTCCGCATTAGCCCTATGAATCGCCGAGTCTTCATCGAAACGAGCGTCGCGGCTTCGGCGACCCTGCTCTGGCCGTCCATCGCGGTCCGCCATCGCGTCTCCGCTGCGCCCAAGAATGTGCTGATCCTTGGCGGAACCTTGTTTCTGGGCCCGCAGATTGTGGAAGCTGCCGTTGCGGCCGGACACCACGTCACCCTGTTCAATCGCGGGATCACGAACTCCGACCTCTTTCCTCATGTCGAGAAGCTTCGCGGGCTCCGCAGCGCCACGGCTGCTGAGGAAAACTGGGACGCGCTGGGACGTCGGGAGTGGGATGTTGTCGTCGACGTATGGCCGAGCGATCCGGCCCTGGCAGAGTCAGCCGCGCGGCTCCTCCGCCAGCGTACCAGGCACTACCTCTATGTATCGTCCATCGCCGCTTATGACCGCCGGGGATTCGCCGAGCCGGGGCTCACCGAGGAAGGCGCCCTGACGGCCTGGGACTCTTCGGCTGGGGCGTACAATCGCGGAAAAGCGGAAAGCGAACGTCGTCTCAACGCGCTGATCGGCGAGCGGCTCACCATCGTGCGCCCCGTGGCGATCAAGGGCGCGCGGGACGATTCACCCGATCTCCTCACGTGGCTCCGGCGCGCGCGCGCCGGCGGACGGCACATCGCCCCCGGCACAGGCGACACCTACGTGCAGCTGGTGGACGTGAAGGACGTGGCCCGCTTCCTGGTGCTCGCGATCGATCGATCACTCTATGGCACCTTCAACGTGGCGGGCGATGCGATGACCCTCCGCCAGTTTCTCGACCGGTGCAAGGTCGCCACCGATTCGACTGCCGAGTTTGTGTGGGTGCCGCAGGAGTTCCTCCATCAGCAGGGACTCGATCCCGACCGCGCAATCTTTCCCTCCGATAAGTTTCCTTTCTGGCATCCGGAACCGGCGCGGCGCGGCTTTTACCAGATCAGTAACAGCAAGGCGGTGAACGCGGGATGGATCCAGCGGCCGTTCACGGAAACCGCGCTCGATGCGCTGTGGTGGATGGATGCCTTCGGTCCGGGGGCGTTCCAGTGGACCGACCCATTGCCGGCCGAGGTCGAGCAACGGGTGTTGAGCCAATGGCTCGCGCGCTAGTTCACGGCTTGCTGGCGGCGCTTCGGGCCGGAGGTGTGGGGGTTAGAATTCCATTTGTGATCTCGTTAATCCGGGCCTCTAGAGATGGGTAAGGGACGAGGTCCTCGCAGACCACCGGAGCAACCGCCCCCCGACGACCAGCCCGTAGAGCCCAAGACGCAGGATAAGGC
>DASZNX010000415.1:0-3972 GCA_035551075.1 Gemmatimonadales bacterium
GCGGCGAGCTGGTCGCGACGTACGCCAGCGATAGGAATAACGCGAGGCCCCCCCTCACTGCAGAGGTGCTTCCTCGGAATTTGCGCGCCGCACGATCAAGACCGAATTCTGCCGTCCGACCCCGAATCCATCATCTACATAGCGGCCGGCCAGAGGGTCGGCCACCCAGCGCTCGCCGTCGACGAGGAACATGTACTCGTGCTGACCGGCGGGCAGCACGGCCGCTCCATGCCAGATTCCCTCGCCATTTTCATCCGTCAAATGCAGCTTGCCCGGACTCCAGTTGTTGAAAGAGCCCACGACCTCGACCGACCGGGCGCCGGGGAAATGGCCGACGAACTGTGCGATGCCTTCGGCGGCGCCTGGCTGGGGCGCCGCCCCCGAATTCGTGTCATCGAATACACCGGGCAGGAACAGGATCGCGGCGAGGCCGGCAGCCGCCAGTCCCAGGGTCCAGGCGGGGCGGAGGCGCAGCGTCACCGCGAATGGTCGCGTGAGCCAACGCATCCCGCGCCGCCAGGGGTTCCTGCTATGGATCTGTTGCATGGCCCGAACCTCGGCCATGACGCGATCAGCCACGCTCAAGGAGGGCTTTACCGCGAGCAAGGTGGTCGCATTCATGAGCCGGGCGTACGCCTCGCGCTGATCCGCGGGCAACTCACCCGGATCGCGCCCGTCGTCGAGCGCATCCTGCAATCGCGGATCCATTGGGTTCATGCCACCTCCCGCGTCCAACATCATACGAGCTCCTGCAGGGCCGCGAGCAACGCCTCACGCGCGCGATGCACGCGCATCTTCAGTGTTGGAATCCTCGCTCCCGTGACCTGCGCCATCTCTTCGTAACTCATCCCTTCCACGTGCTTCAAAACGAATGCCTCGCGTTTCTCTTCCGGCAGCGCTGCGAGCGCGCGCTCGACCAGGGCGACCTGCTCTCCCCGTTCCACCACCGCCCAGGCATCGGCCGGGTCCGCCAACGGCGGCGCCTCGTTCAGCGAGATGTCGTTGCTGCGGCGCCGCGCGAGGTGACTGCGACAGCGGTTGCCGGTGATCCGGTAGAGCCAGCTGCGCAATCGACCCGGATCGCGGCACTGCGCCAAATGCCGATAGGCGCGCACGAGACTCTCAGCTACCGCATCAGCCGCCGCATCGGGATTCCCCAGCATGCGAGTCGCGAAGCGAAGTAGCCCCGGCTCATACCGCCGGATGAGAATCCCAAACGCTTCCCCATCGCCGCCCAAGACCCGGGCGACTACGTCAGCATCGGGGGCGCTGTCGTTCACCACTGACAGTGACCCAGTGGGGGTGGGCTTGGTCACGGGCTTCCCATGCTTTCCCATGCTGCGCTCAGAAACGTCGCCGCGCGAATGCCGCTGCCCGGAACGTTGCCGGCGAACGCCTCCAATGTGCTCTGGGCGCGACGCCGGTATCGCGCGTCACCCGTGACCTCAGCGAGGTGGAGCAAGAATCGGGCGGCGGCAGCATTGGCGCCGGGAAGCACGTCATCGAGGAACTGCTTGGTGCGATCGGCAAGCGGCGGAACGGGAGGAGGCATGAGCAGCGCCGGCGTCGCCGTATCGTAATAGCCACCCATCGAATCGGCGTATGCACGCTCCATGATTCCAGCCAGATCGATCGCGACATCGAGGTAGCGTGAATCATCCGTGAGCTGGTGCGCGACGAGACACGCGGACGCCATCTGAACCTGGTCCTGCAGCAGCCCGGCCGCTGCGCCAGTACCTGGAGCCCCCGCGACCATCCCGGCGCTGCCGGCCGGCATGACGCTCGCGCCCGAACCGCCATGTCGCACACCCCAGCCGCGCGCGTAGGTCCGCTGGAGCAGGTCGTCGAGCGCGGCGCGTGCCCGATTGCCCGCGGGAATGTCACCGAGCGTCGCCGCGGCCAGCATCAGCGATTCGATCACGTACGCCTGCTGGTCAGCGAAGATGACGCGATCGCGTGATCGCTTCGAAACATCACGGGCAAGCGACCGCACCAGCGCACGGCCAAGGTCGCTGTCCTGCTCATTGCCGGTGACCACCCAGGCCTTCGCGAGCGTACCGGCGAGCGCGGCGCGGACGAGTTGCGGCGGGTCTTCCCCCGCCACGCCCGCGGCGGTGTCCCTCATGAGATCGAGCGCCCGTCGCGCCACGGCAAGCGAGATCGTGTCCCGCTCTCGCGCCGATACGGCGAGCAGGAGGGTCACCGCTTCGGCGTGCATGACGCTGCCCGTGACGGCGTGGGCGTGAATCGCCTCGTCCACCTCGCGACGCAGACCTGCGATCTCCTGCCGCACGAGCGAGGGATACAGCACGCCGCGCGACTCACCGCTTCCGGTAAGCACGAGCTGTCGGACCATCGCGGCCTGCTGGACAACGAAGGAGCGCTGATCGCGGTACGAGCGGGCGACTTCTGGAAGAATCTGCTTCAGCCCTCGGCCCGTGACGGGGTCATCCGCGGGAAAATACGTGCCGCCAAAGAACGCCGCGCCGTCAGCGGTCAGGAATACCGTGAGCGGCCATCCATGCAGCCCCGCCAGGCGCTCGACCGCCGACTGGTAGCGCTCCGCCACGTCCGGCCGCTCGTCGCGATCGACGCGAATCGGCACGAAGAGCGCATTGATCAGCGCCCCGATTTGCGGATCGGTGTAAATCGCGCGATCGGTTTCGGCGCACCATCGGCACACCTCGCTGCCGATGTACAGCAGCACCGGCCTGTCGAGCTTGGCGGCCAGCGTGAAGGCGTCTCGTCCCCAGGGTTGCCAGTTGACCGGTTGCCGGGCCGCGCGGGTGAGATAATTCGTCGATGAGTGAGCCATGCGGTTGGTGAACGGCCCACGTTCGGCGATGCACGCGGTGGAGGCGGCGCAGAGAACGACGAGGGTGCGGCTATACATCGGGATGCACTGGAGAGTACCCGGTCGGAAGCGAGCGCGTTCCGCTAATGCATGAACAGCAGGCCGAAGGTTATGCTCGGCGTCCCGATATCGGCGCCTTTGAAACGGCGGTACGTGTAATCGGCCCGGATCCCGAGCCGAGGCGACGTGTGCACGAGCACGGCTAGACCCGCGTTGAGTCCTCCGATCGTGCCGCCGCCGCCGCTCGAGAGATCGCTGCCGGAGAGCATGCTGAACCCGGCATGCGGGAAGACGTAAACCGGCGAGCTCTCCCTCGGCGCACCATACGTCAGCCCGAGATCCATCAGGAACGCAAGAACGCCATGGGCCAGCGCGTCCGGAAACGTGGCGAAGGTGAAATCGACCGAACCGTACCCCCCAAGCGAGGGAGCGGCGCGGAGGCCAAGCTGGAGGATCGATTCATCCTTGGCGATGCGTAGCACGCCGGCCTCGAGCCCGAGTGCGAGTGGATTTTGTGTGCGTGCAAACGCGACAGACGAGGCACACAATGTCGTCGCGACGACGAGGGCCAGACACCGCATCTCTCCCCCTTCCGGCCGCTATATTGGCCGAATGACCCAAGTGACCATAACGCCGAAATCCAACGGCCCGCTAATCATCGAGGGGCCCGTACGAATCGTTACCCCTGACGGACGGGAATTGGCGCCGCCACCCCGCAAGGACGGCAAACCGTCGGAAGTCGTTGTGCTGTGCAGATGTGGGGGCTCTTCCACGAAACCCTTTTGTGACGGATCGCACAAAAGAAATGGGTTTCAAGACGGGTCGGTTACCACCCCGTAGCGCGACCATATTATGTTGTCAGCGCTTGCAGGCTGGCATCCCCCGTTCCCCAACGAGCCCGTGCCCCTTGTAGGGAGGAGCGATCGACAATGGCGAAGGGAAAGGCCCCGATGGCCGCGGACGAAGGTTACTGTGTGAAGTGTAAGGCGAAGCGGAAGATCTCGAATGCCCAGCAGGTGAAGATGGCCAACGGCCGACCCGCGCTGAAGGGTGTCTGTCCCGTGTGCGGGACGGGAATGTTCAAGATCCTGCCGCCGAAATAATCCTCGTCCCTTAGT
>DASZNX010000416.1:0-7724 GCA_035551075.1 Gemmatimonadales bacterium
AGGCGAGGCAGAGCGGCGTGCGAACGCGCTGCGCGCGCGCGAGCTCCTGCCGCAGGCGCTCGATGAAGGCGCGCGCGTTGGCGAGGCCGGTGAGCGCGTCCGTGCGCGCGAGCCGTTCGGCGTCGCCCAAGAGCTCCGCGAGGCGGCGGTTGATGCCGCGCAGCCGCTGCTGGTCGCCGCGAATCCGGATCGTCATGGCAGCCATTGCGAGAAGCAGGAACAGGCGGCTGACGGCGTTCCAGGAAAGGGCGCGCAGCGGCTCGCCGCGGTGGCCCAACGTCTCGGCAGCAAACCAGCACACGCTGGAGACGACGGCAGCCACGAGCCCCGGCCCGCGGCCGAGCCACCATGACGCCGCGAGCACCGGCGCGACGTACAGCAGGGCGAACGACATCCACGGCCCTGTCACGTAGTCGAGAAGCCCGACCAAGGCGAGCCCGGCGACGCACACGACCGCGAGGACGGTGCGGATGCTCGGCCAGCGTAATTTCACGGATAGAAGAGTAGCCCGAAGCGCACGGGCGCACGCGACGGTGCCCCGGTCGAAGTGTCCGACGGCACAAGCTTGGCCGGACTGCCGAAAAACCGTGCGGCGCTGTCTGCCAGGTGGCACGTAACACAGCCGCCACTCGTCGAGACTCGTCGGCGATCCAAGAGAATTCGCGCACTTGCGCGACAGCCCGCTTTGGCACGGCGCCTGCTGTAGTGCGGCTTCATCAGGAGGATATGGAATGGCCGCACGTCTTTCGGTGCAGGCAGAAGCGTACCTGGCGGACTACTTCGCGCGGGAAATCCTGCCGGTCCTCACGCCGATCACGCTCGACCAGGCACATCCACTTCCTCCGCCGCGCGAGGAATCGTTCCAGCTGGCGATTCGTTTCCGGCCCACGCCGGGTCGCCGGGCGCGCTATGGAGTCGTGCTCGTCCCATCGGCTCTGCTCCGGTTCGTTCGCGTGCAGGACGGCGAGACCGAGACGGTGCTCGCGTTGGAGGAGGTCGTCGCGCGCTACTTGCCCAATTTGTTCCCGGGAGCGGTGATCGAGGAGTGCTGGCTCGTTCGCGTGAACCGCCTCGAGGTGGCAACGGGCGACGCGCAGCTGCAATACGCCGCGTGAACTCGGGCGCATACCGGCGCAGGCCGTTCGTCCACTTGCGATGAGTCGATCCCGAATGCTCGTCGCGGCGCTGCTCGTCGCCGCGGCTGCTCGCGCCGCTCCGATCCTTCCTTCTTCCCCCGCGTGGGTCGAGATACCGCTCGAAGAACTGCGCGGCGGATACGACACGCTGTGGGCGGTCAGCGACGTCCACGGCCGCCTCAAGGAGCTGCACCAGTTGCTCCTCGTTTCAGGTCTCGCCGTGGCGGACGGTGAGAGCCTGCGGTGGAACCCGCGGATGGCGCGTCAGCTGCTCGTCGTCGACGGCGATATGATCGACGGCGGAAAAGAGAGCGTCGGGACGGTGCTCCTCATCGAGGCGCTGCAAGATGAGGCAGCACGGGCCGGGAGCCGAGTCGTCGTCCTGCTCGGAAATCACGAAGCGGAGTTCCTCGCGAATCCGCGCTCCGCGTCGCACGAGCTTCGCGCGAGCGTTCGCCGGCCATCGGCAAACATGTCCACGGAACGAATGAGCGGCGAGGAGCTGTGCGAGACGCGGTTCGGAAAATACCTGCGTCGCCTTCCCATCGCGGCGGTGATCGGTACCTGGCTCGTCGCCCACTCGGGCTACATCCGCGCCGATGACGCGGCAGATGCGCGCGCGTACTTCGACCGCCTCGACGCGGCGATCGCGAAAGGCGATTACGGACCGTTGCTGGAGCGTTCATCGATTCTCGAAAGTCACAACTGGTGGGCGAGCCGCGGCAAGCGGAAGCACGTGCGCAAGGTGCTGCGGCAGCTCGGGCTCAACGGACTCGTGTTCGGCCACGATCCCGATGCGCTACGCGCGGACGGCATGCTTGCGGTCGACGCCGACGGCTGGATGACCAAGTTGGATACAGGCCTCAAGCTGCGGCACTCGCGCGGGATGTTGCTCCGCTGCGATGTGGCGGCCATCGCGCGCGGCGCCGAGCTCGTCATGATGGACGGTGCCTCGAGTACATGCCGCGCGCTGGCGCCTGACGGCTCCCTGAGCCCACTACCCGTGAAGTAGTCGTGCGTGGCCCGCCGTATGGCTCTTGCGGACCGATGTCCTTGACCGGGCAGGTCCGCTGCGGCATACAGACCGGCCCCGACGCGCCCAGGTAGCTCAGTCGGTAGAGCAGGGGACTGAAAATCCCCGTGTCGGTGGTTCGATTCCGCCCCTGGGCACCAACAACCACCGAAACCAGATTGATGGCGATGAGCGCGTCGCGGTCGATCTTGCGTCCCGGTCGAGCCCGCCCGCCTCGCTCGCGGACGGGCCCGTAGTCGGGACTCGGGTCAGCGGGTCACGCCGCGCCCTTCTCCTTGCTGCCCAGGACGCCCTTCACCTTCTCACCCAGCCCCTTCAGCGAAATCTTCTTCGGCTGGTGCTCCGGGCGCTTGGGGATCGAAAGTGTCAAGACCCCAGAGCGCAGATCGGCCTCGGCGTGGTCCGCGTCAGCCCCTTCGGGCAGCGTAAAGGAGCGCGAGAACGAGCCGTAACTCCGCTCGTAAGCGTAGAAGGTGTCGCCCTCGTCCTTGCTCTCGGCCTCGCGCTTGCCGCTCACGGTAAGCCGGTTGCCGGTGAGCGTGATCTCTAGATCCTTGTCATCGATCCCCGGCACGTCAGCCTTGAATACGTACGCGTTCTTGGTCTCCTTGACCTCGAATCGCGGCAAGAAGCCGACGGTCTCGCCAGCGCGGGCGAGCGAAGGCGCCATCTCGGCGAATGGATCCCAGTTCATGAAGTCGCGCATGAGGCGGAACGGGTCCCAGACGGCCGGCGTCTCGCTCGGTGCCTCGGTCCTACGGATGAGATTCGCCATTTGCCTCCCTCCTGTTCCTTGACGTCGCCCTTGCGGCGGGCGACGGAGTTCGTTGCGCTCTTCCGGTAACCATCTGGCAAGAGCTGTCAACAGCTGCGGAGCCCGCCAGGGGTTGACAGCGGCGCGGAGTGGTTACCGATCCCCGCATGATCCGGCGCGACTACTACGTCATCCTGGGCGTTGACCGCGGCGAGAGCCAACGCGGAATCCGCGACGCCTACCATCACCTGGCATTGCGCTTCCATCCCGACCGCGCTGGCGAACAATCGACCGAGCTATTCCGCGAGATCGTCGAGGCATACCAGACGCTTTCGGACCCGCAGGCACGGCGATCCTACGACCGCGGTCTGGAACATGCCGCGCGAAAGGAAGGGACCCGACCACCGATCATCACGCCGCCGGATCCGGTCACGCCGACGGTGCTGGGTCCCTTGTCGGAGTTGCGCGACTTCCAGGTCGTGCAGGCGTCGCCCTCGCTGGAGCAGATCCTCGAGCGCATCGAGCGTAACTTCAGCGGTCTCGGCGTGCCGAAGTCCGAGCGGACCGCTCCACTCGACTTGACGCTCGTACTTTCACCAGAGGAGGCCGCTCGCGGTGGGCTCCTGCGCTTCGGCGTGCCCGTCTATTACCCGTGTCCCGCGTGCCACGGCACCGGAGACGCGTGGCCCTGGGTTTGCCAGATCTGCAGCGGGCACGGCATGGTGATCGAGCGGGAGCAGATTGCCATCCACGTTCCTGCCTTGGTGGAAGACGGCACGATCTTCGAAGTGCCGCTGCGTGGACTTGGCGTCCACAACCTTTATCTGCGTGTCTGGACGCGCGTTGCGGCCTAGAGCGGGCTGGCGCAAAAGATCTCCCCAAGCCGACGGTAGTCGAAACCGACACTGGTGAGGCTCGTAAATGGCCAAACGTGAGCGACCTGCGGCGGGCCAGAAGGGCGAAACGCTGCTGGACCTCAGCCACCTTCGCCGTGAGACACGAACCGCTCTGGAGCTGGCGGTCGTCGCGCTGGCACCGTCGGGATTGATCGACCGGTTGGCGAAGGCGGCGGGGCTGCTCGAGGCGATCGACGAGTTGCCGACGGACAGTGCGCCGGTGGTGGCACTCGTCCCCGGCCTGGTGGCGAGCGCGAGAAGCGCCCTGGACGATTGGCGCACGTGGCACCGGGAGTACCTCGAGAAGAAGATCCCGCGGGGTTGAGAGCGCCGCGGGCATCGGTGCGGCGACCCCGGCCAATTCCTGCTGGACCGCGTCCCCCGGCCATGGCTTACGAATGGCCGACTGTGCTTCGCTGCGCTTCGGCGTATGGTTCCGATTGGCCGATGCGATGGCCACCGATCAGTTCCTTGCTCTCGGTGAAGGGGCCATCCATCACGACACGTCTGGCGCGGGACGCGCGCGAGCGCGTGCCCGGCCCGCTTCCCGTTCCCTTTCGCGCGGTCTTCGTCAGGTCGCTGGGGCCCCTCATGGAGCGCGAGGATAACCGCTCATGGTCCACCTCAATGGACCATGCATTGCGAGATTGAGTAGTCCAATGATCAGCGGCTGCGCGCCTGATCGATGGCCATCCGCAGCAAGGGCGCTGCCTTGCGGCTGCGGGCGGCGGAGACGGCGGCAAATCCGAGCACCAGGCCGCCTCGTGCGGGCGGGCGGATGCAATATCTGGAGAGTGGGAGCAGCTCGACCCCGAGCGGGAGCGCGAGCTTGGCCACCGCGCGATCGTTCACCGACGGCGGCAGGTAGGCCACCACCTCGAGGCCCGCGCTCGATCCGACGATCTCGACGTCGTCGCCGAGCTCGGAGCGCAATGCTTCGAGCAGCGCCTCGCGCCGCTCCGCATACAGCAGCCGCATGCGCCGCAAGTGGCGGGCAAAGTGACCCTCGGCGATGAAATCGGAGAGAGCGAGTTGCGGCAACAGCGGCACGTAGCGCGCCAGCAGCGACAGCGCCGACGCAAACGGATCCACCAGCGCGTCGGGCAGGACGGCGAACGCGACCCGCAGTCCAGGGAACATCGTCTTGCTGAGCGTGCCCGAATAGATGACCGTCCCGTACCGATCCAACCCTTGCAGCGCCGGCAGCGGGCGGCCTTGGTAGCGGAACTCGCTGTCATAGTCGTCCTCGAAGATCCAGGCCGAGCGCGCGCGCGCCCACTCGAGCAGCCGGGCACGCCGCTCCAGCGAGAGCACGCTCCCCAGCGGCGACTGCCGCGCGGGCGTCACGTATGCAAGGCGTGCCTCGGGCGCGACCGACAAGCCGGAGGCCACGTTCATGCCCGAAGCATCGACCGGCACCGGAACGAGCCTTGCGCCGGCTGCGCGCAGCACCTCGCGGGCACCGAAGTGGCCCGGGTCCTCCATCCAGGCGGCGTCGCCCTCGTCGAGGAGCAGCCGGGCGGCGAGATCCAGGATCTGCTGCGTCCCGGAGGCGATGACCAGCCGGTCGGCGCTGCAATCGACACCGCGGTACACGCGCAGGTGCTCCGCAAGCGCCTCGCGCAGCGGTGGATAACCTCTTGCGTCGCCGTCGCGCAGCCGATCCGGACGTGAGTTGCGAGCGTGCCGCGCGACCAACCGCCCCCACAAGTCCAGCGGAAACGCGTCGACCGCCGGGGTATGCGGACGGAACGGTCGCGGCGCGGGCAAGACGCCGGTAGGAAAAGGCGAGCGCATCAGCCGCTCGCCGCGCCGTGAAAGCGAGATGCCGCGCACGAACCGCTTACCGGACGCAGGGGCTCGTCTCGGCGCGAGCCACTTTTCCGGCAGGGTCCCGGCCACCCTCGTGCCGGCCCCGCGGGCCGCGGAGAGGTATCCCTCCGCGGCGAGCTGATCATATGCGTCCACCACGGTACCGCGCGCGACCCCGAGCTGCCGCGCGAAGTCCCGAGTCGCCGGCAAGCGCGAACCCGGCCGCAGCCTGCCCTGCTGAATCGCCGTCCTCAGCGACTCGTAGATGGCAATCTGGAGGGAACGCCCGTCGCTTCGGAGCGTCACCGGAAGTTGTCTGAGCGCGATCGGCAGGCCCAAGTTGGACCGATCCGAAGCCACAATCGAGCTTCAAGTCAATGGTCCACCATCCCGCGCTATCCGGACTCGTAGAACTCGCCCCGTCCATCCTTGAAGTCGCCGACCGCGACGTGCGGACAACTCCAGTCTCCAGCGGTGAACCTCCCGTGGTCATCGGGCATCCACTAGGCAGGGCGTTGGGGCGAAGAAGGAGGAGGTCGTGAGGCGCATCTTGTTCGTCGGATTGCTGGTCGCAGGCTCCGCGAGCGCCCAGTCCGGGCAAACCGCGAGTTCGCGGCCCGTGCTGGCATCGCCGAGTACCTTTCCGCAGGACGAAGGTATCTACCCGTCGTCAGACAAGCCTGTGAGCCTCGTGCTCAACGCGCCGCTCTGCGACGGGACACAGCAGCCGACGAGATGGCGCGATGCCTCCGACCCGTTGCGGTTCGCCTCGCAACCGCTGGCGCAGCTGTCATCCAGCGGCGCGGAATATGCGGAGCTGCGCCCCTTTATCGACCTGCGCGTTACCCTCGCCGCGATCCGGTTGTTCTTCGTGGGTGCTTCGGTACCAACTCTCGGGCATGTCCAATTGGCCCCCGGAATCGGCTGGCAACTGGCGGGCTGCTAATAGCCTTCGAGTGAACTACGGTACGGGGGGCCACTTCACTAGGGTGGTCCGCACGAGGTACCGTATTGCCCTACTCGGAGTTGCATCCCATGATCTGCACTTGGTGCGAGAAATCCGCGCAAGAGCTGTTTCCGGTTCCCGGAAAGGACGGCTCGGCGCAGCTGGTGTGCCGGGCCTGTGCCAATCTCGCTCGAGGCGTGGCGAGATGGGCCGTGTTCTTTGCGAGCGCGAGGATGCCTGCGGGCGGCCATTGTGAATGTGGCGCGGCTCTCTCCAAACTGAGCGAGCGGGGCGAACTCGGCTGCGAGAAGTGTGGCCGTACGTATCGCCTCGCCGACGATGAGTCCGCTGTCGGCGTCCCCCTGAACTGAACAAGGCTGACACGCCAACGCTCACGCGCGAACGCCATGACCGTAGCAAGGTTGCACTGCTTCGACATGGCGTTCGCGTCTCCGCCCGAAAGCCTCGAGCCGCCGGGCTCCCGTGAAATTTTCCCCGAGTCCGGAGCATTCCTCGTGGAACTCGACCGTTCTCGCGCCGCGATGTCGAGCTCTTGGCGGCAGAGCGTGCAAGCGAGTGGCGGGGTGCAGCGGAGGGCGAAGTGAGACTTCGTCATCCTTCTTCTCTGTTTCGCGATGGAACGAATTGCGCGCCTCTGAGGACGCGCTCATGAGGAGGACTGGCTCATGAGGAAGGGTCCCATCCTCGTGGTCGATGACGACCTCGATCTCCGCGAGACCCTCGCCGACACGCTCAAGGATCGAGGCTTCGACGTCGTCACCGCTGCCAATGGTCTCGAAGCGTTGAAACTCGTGCGCAGCCTGGCATCCCCTCCCTCGGTCATCTTGCTCGACCTGATGATGCCGGTCATGGACGGCTACGGATTTCTGGAAGAGCGCAGGAAGGATCCAGGGCTGGCGTCCATCCCGCTCGCGATCGTCACCGCGGGCCACGGTGTCGATCGCAAGCGATTGGGTAACGGTGCACCGATTGTTCCGAAACCCTTCAATCTCCCGCAGCTCCTCGGCATCCTCCATCAACTGCGTTCCGAAGCAGAAGACCCAGCATGACGCCGCGCAATCCGAGAGGACGGCGGCGTTCTCGCAAAAACGACGCACCGGCCGAAAGACGTGACAGCGCTCAGGCC
>DASZNX010000417.1:0-5779 GCA_035551075.1 Gemmatimonadales bacterium
AACATGATGTGTTCGAAGAGGTGCGCAAAGCCCGTACGACCGGGCTTCTCCCGGGCCGAGCCGACGTTGTAGCGCACATTGACCGCCACCATCGGCGTCGAGTGATCCTCGTGGATGATGACGTTGAGCCCGTTGGGGAGGACGAAACGGGTGTACGGAACTGCGAGCTTGCCGTCCTGCGCGCGGAGCGGGCTGACAACGCTCAAAACGAGCAGGGGAATGATCAACCGCAAATGTCGCATCTGACCTCCATCACGAGAACGGTGGGGCGCGGGCGCGCCAAAGGTTTCAGAACTCCAATTCGATTCGGCTCTTGAAAACGAGCTGATCCCCCGTGTTCGTGGCGCCAAAGCCGACGCCGAAGTGCAGCGAAAGATCGGACGGCAAGCGCAGATCCATGGTGGGATAAAACTGGTGCGTTTGACTGGACTCCCCCAGAGAGCCGTAGTACTCCATGCCCAAGGTTAACCGTTTGCTGACGTCTACCGCGGCGCGCGCCTTGGGCTCGAACTCGAATTCATGTTCGGGACCTTCGAGGTCGCGCTCGAACGTGGGATCGGCGATCAACTGCAGGTCGCCAAACCGACGCTCAAAAATCGCCGTCAGCTCGAATGTGCGGGCGCTCTCGCTGAACGTGGGCTTCGCCGTTTCGTATTCGAGGGCAAGTCCGACGTTAACCGGCAGCCGCCAACCCTCGGGTGCGCGAAGGCGTGAACGCAAACGCCAACCTGCATACTCGAAGCCGAAGTCAGGCACCTGGGCCCCGAGAAGGTAGCCGGAGACTTCCCAGTGATCCGTCACGCCGCGCGTCACCTCGCCCGCGAATCGAACCTGCCCGTCCGTCGGAGCGACCGAGCCACTCGCGGTGGTTGTCCCGCGGCTGATATAGCTGACATGACCTTCGACTTCCCACTCGCCACGGTGCGCGGTGCGGTAGGGATAGACCTCGATTTCAAACGATTCCTGGGCTGTGAGAGAGGTGCTGCCAAAAATCGCCAGAACGGCGAGTAGACCAAAGATTCGTCTCATGTATGCTTGGATTAGGGAAAGCCGAGTCTAATTATCGGGATTAAACGCCGCAAGCCTTCCATTCGTACTTCATTTCGTACTTCATTCGTTACAAGGTTCCGTCACTCACTCCATTCTGAGGCCGTCATGTTCCAGCGCCTGTGGGCGGCGATCGCCGTCCTCACCGTAGTCGGAACGCCACTCGTCTCACAAAACCCCCCTGCACCGCCTCCGCAGCCATCGCGAACCGATACCAGCAAAGCTCGACCCCTTCCTCGCCCGCAGAAGCCGCCGCCAAGCAACGTTTCGGTGACGACGGGCGTCGCGGCTGCCGGCGCGAAGGGAATCACACTCGACTCGACGCTGCTCGCGGGCTTCCGCTGGCGCAATATCGGGCCGGCGAACATGGGTGGGCGCGTGTCGAGCGTCGTGGGCATTCCGAGCCCGTCGAAGACCTTTTTCGTCGCCGCGGCGGCGGGCGGAATCTGGAAGACGACGAACGCGGGCACGACGTTCCGGCCGGTCTTCGACAACTATCCGTGCGTCTCGATGGGCGAGCTAGCCATTGCGCCGTCGGACACGATGCAGGTGTGGGCGGGCACCGGTGAAGAGGATTCGCGCAACACCATTTCGCCGGGCTGCGGCATTTTCAAATCGACCGACGGCGGCCTGACCTGGCAGCGCACGGGTCTCGAAAAGACCGGCGCGATCGGCCGTATCGTCGTGAATCCCAAAGATCCCAACATCGTGTACGTGGCAGCGCTCGGTCAGCCGTGGAGCGCCAATCCGGAGCGCGGGCTCTACAAGACGACCGACGGCGGGAAGACGTGGCAGCAAGTGAAGTTCATCTCGCCTCAGGCGGGCTTCATCGACATTGCGATGGATCCCACGAATCCCGACGTTCTGTTCGCCTCCAGCTGGCAGCGCGTGCGCGGGCCGTACTTCCTGAACAGCGGCGGGCCGGGCAGCGCCCTCTGGAAATCGACTGACGCCGGCAAGACGTGGACTGAGGTAAAGGGCGGCGGTTTCCCGGAAACGACGAAGGGGCGCATCGGCCTCGCGATCGCGGCTTCGAACCCAAAGGTGATCTATGCGCTGGTTGAAGCCGATACGACCGCCAACGCGAAGGGCGGCGCCGGAAAGGCGGCGCAGACGCGCCCGTCCGGGCTCTACCGGTCGCAAGACGGCGGCGCGACGTGGGAAAAAATGAACAGTAACGACGTCCGCCCCTTCTACTACTCTCAGGTGCGCGTCGATCCGAAGGATCCGAACCGGGTCTACTGGTCCTCCACGCCGCTGAATTATTCGAACGACGGCGGCAAGACGATCGGCAACGCGACGGTGGGGATTCACGTCGACCATCACGCGATGTGGATCGACCCGAACGATCCCAATCACATCATCGTCGGGAACGACGGCGGCGTGGCGCAGACGTGGGACAAGGGCGGCAACTGGGACTTCCTGAACACATTCCCGATCGGGCAGCCCTACATCGTCAGTTACGACATGAATTTCCCGTACAGCGTGTGCGCGGGATTTCAGGACAACGGCTCCTGGTGTGGTCCGTCGCGCCGCCGCCAGGGGGAGATCACCAACGCCGACTGGACGACCGTGGGCGGCGGTGACGGCTTCTATACGGCGCAGGATCCGACCGATCCGAACACGATCTACGTCGAGTCGCAGGGCGGCAACATGTCGCGGTTGAATTTCGCGACCGGCGATCGCGTCGTGCTGCAGAAGCCCAACTGGCGGCCGCGCTACACGCAGTTCGAGGACTCGATCGTCATCGAGCGGCCTGATACAACGAGGCCCGAGACCGCGGCGCAGAAGAAACGCATTGCCGAGCTCCGGCTGCGCCAAAAGGCCGATTCGAACGAGATCGACCTGCGCTGGAACTGGAATACGCCCTTCTTCATCTCCGCGCACAACCCGGAGACGTTCTACGCCGGTGCTAACAAGGTGATGAAGTCGACGCGCCGGGGTGAGGACCTGTATCCGATTTCACCCGATCTCAGCACGAAGGACTCCATGAAGATTCGGGTCAGCACTCGGACGACGGGCGGCATCACCCCCGATGTGACGGGCGCCGAGACGTTCTGCACGATCGTGTCGCTGGCGGAGTCGCCGATCCGGCCGGGTGTGTTGTTCGCGGGTACCGATGACGGGAACGTCTGGCTCACGAAGAACGACGGCGGCAACTGGGAGAATCTCACGGGCCGCTTCCCGGGCGTGCCGGCGGGAACCTACGTCAGCCGCATCGAGCCCTCGCACTTCGACACGGCGACGTTCTACATCACGTTCGATAATCACCGCACCGGCGATTACAAGCCGTACGTCTACGTCACGACCGATTTCGGCAAGTCGTTCAAGTCGATCGTGAACAACCTGCCGAGCGATCCCGACCTGCCGAACTATGCGCATGTGATTCGCGAAGACGTTGCCAATCGCGATCTGCTGTTCGTGGGGACCGACGTCGGCGCCTACGTCTCGTTCAACCGCGGCGGCTCATGGCAGCGCTTCATGACCGGGTTGCCCACGGTTCCGGTGCACGATCTCCGGATCCATCCGCGCGACCGCGACCTGCTCGCCGCGACGCACGGCCGCGCACTGTGGATCGTGAACATCGCGCCGCTCGAGCAATTGAATGACAGCGCGATCACCGCCGACGCCTATCTGTTCCAGCCGGCGACCGCGTATCAATACGGGCAGTCGCCGCTCGGCGGCGGCAGTCTCGGGCAGAAGTCGTTCCGAGCGCCGAGTCCGCCGTATGGCGCCGAGATCGTCTATCGACTTGCAAAGGGAAGCAGCGACCGGCGCGCGCGGACCACGGTTGTGATTCGCGACGTGCGGGGCGATACCGTGCGGACGCTGCAAGGGCCCGCGGCGGCGGGCGTGAACCGCGTGTACTGGAACTTCCAGGGCAAGAATCCACCGCCCGTCGCGTTGTCGCCGTCGCAGAAGCGTGACAGCGCATGGCTCGTGTCGCGGATCAATGTCGTGTTCGACTCCCTCGAGAAAGCGGGGGGCAACGCCGAGCAGCTCGATCCCATCAAGAAGCTGTTGCTGGTTGGTGATGTGCAGGGGATCGCACAGAGATTCGGGTTTGGTGGAGGTGGAGGAGGCGGTGGCGGCGGAGGAGGCGGTTCGCCTTTCAATGCGCAGGGACGGTTCAACGAGCGGCCCGGTGAGACTACTCCACGCGCGCCCTCGGCCACGGCGAATCTGCCCTCGGGCGGCGGGGAGAGTGGCGAGCCCAGCGATGCCGCGCCCGATGCGAGCTTCCTCACGACGCTCGGCACCCTGCTGCGGAAGCCCGGTCAAACGGGTGGTGGCGGCGGTGGCGGATTCGGCGCCCTGGGATTCGTGGCTCAGGCGTTCGGTCGACCGACGGGCGGCGGCGGCTTTGGCGGATTCGGCGGCAGCACGCCGCAGGTGACAACCGGTGATTACCTCGTCGAGATCACGGTCGATGGCAAGACGCTGAGCCGGGTATTGCGAGTCGAGCGGGGCCGGTAAGCTTTTCGTTTCTCGACACGAAGCACCAGCGCGCGGCGTTCGTCGTCATCGCGCTGGGCGTGGCGGTCATTTGGTCGCTGGCGCCGTATGTCTCAGGCATCGTGGGCATCCCGGTGCTGGCGGTCCTGTTCGCGCCGCTCCACGCCTGGATGGTTCGCCGTGGAGTGCATACGGCGGTCGCCGCACTCGCGGTGACGTTGCTCGGAGCGGTGCTGATCATCGTACCGGGCGTAGTGGTCACCGGTTTACTCATCAATGAAGCCCAGCAGGTCGCGCAGAACGTGCTAGAGAGCCCGATCCTGGAGCGGTTTTCCACGCTCCAGGTTCGCGGCATCCCGGTCGGTCCACGGCTCGCCGAGGCGGGCGGGCGCATCGTAGCGGCGATCGGGGCGAGCGCGTTCGGGTTGGTCGGCACGGCGACGCGCATCTCCCTCAACCTCACGATTTCATTTTTTGGCTTGTACTACGTGCTGAAGCATCCAGGCGACGTCTGGCTCGATGCGCGCCCCTATATCCCCTTCTCCAATGCCAACACCGAAAAGTTGGGAAAGCGATTCAAGGACGTCACCGTGTCGACGGTCGTCGGCACGGGCGTCGTCGCCGCCATTCAGGGTGCCCTCCTCGGTCTCGCGTTCTGGATCGCCGGACTGCCGAACGGCTTGTTCTGGAGCGTCGTCACCATGGCGCTCGCGATCCTGCCGGTGGTCGGGAGCGGTATGGTCTGGGGACCTGCCGCGGTCATTCTCATCATGCAGGGCCGCGTCGTTGCCGGAGTCCTTCTAATCATCTGGGGACTCGTCGTGGTGGGGAGCGTGGACAACTTCATCCGGCCGTTGATCTACCGGCGCTTCTCCGAGGTGCATCCGCTCATCACGCTCATCGGCGCGATCGGCGGCGTCAACCAGTTCGGCCTGTTGGGCCTGCTCATTGGACCACTCGCGCTCAGTTATTTCTTCGAGCTGATCGGCATGTATCGTCAGGAATATCTCGAGCCTGAGGTCGCCTAGCGAGCGCCGCCGAGCGCGCCAACCCACAGAGACTGCGCGCGCGATTCGGCTCTCGCGCGAGTGCTCGCTCGTACGCGGCCTGGGCATCCGCGTATCGAGCCGCGGCGAGCAGCATATCGGCTTCGAGCTCGCGCGCGGGCAGCAGCTCACCTGGCGTCACCGGCTGTTTCTCGGTGACATCCTCGAGATCGGCGGCAGCATGGATCTGCTGGAGCGCGCGTGCCGTGTCGCCCGCCGCGAATGTGGAC
>DASZNX010000418.1:0-16646 GCA_035551075.1 Gemmatimonadales bacterium
CGGCAGCGGTCCGGAGGGCATGGCGAGTGGCCGCACCGCAACCGCACCCACGATCTCACGCCCTTCACGGTCTCGCAGCGGAACGAGCGCGATGCCGTCGCGCCACCGGCTCCCGGCGCTGTCGAGGCCGTGCAAATCATCAGGAGTGAGCGGTGGCGCCGTCGCATCGACCAGCGGCGCCGTGCCGTAGTAGACCTCCACCTCCGATGTCCATCCCGGCAGCGTCCGAAGCGCCAGCGCCTGCGTCAACAGTGCCGGCAGGTGATAGCTCCGTGCCGCAGGGGATAAGGTTGGAGGCGGCGGAAGAGGAGGTAACCGTCCCCCGGGCCTCCGGCGGATGCGCGGCGGCGGTGGCGGCGGTGGCGGTGGCGGCGTCACCGCCGCGATGTAGGAAGCAGTGGTGCGCGCCATCCGTAAGCCGAACGCGCGCTGATAGCGATGCTGCGCGATGCTCACGACCACCAGCGTCGCGCCCGCGGCCAGAACAGCCGCCGCGATCGCCGCCGCTGCGCCTCCCCCTGGCCTCGCGTTCACGCGAGCGGCGCTCCCGCGGCGTCGAAGAGATAGAGGCGGCGCCGGTCGAGCTTGACGCCGACGCGAGTGCCCACTTGCACATCCGCGAAGCCCGGCAGGCGGGCGACGAGTGGCTGTCCGCCCGCGTTCAGATGCACGAGTGTTTCGCTGCCCAGCGGCTCGACCACCAGCACGTCCACGTTGCCGACACCGTGGTCAACGGCGCACAGGCCCACGAATTCGGGACGAATACCGAGCTGCAGCTCACCGTCATAGGTCGAGAGCTCGACGGGAATGACGAGACTGCCCGCTTCGATCACCCGCCCCTTCTCCGCGGCCCGGCCGCGTCCCTGGAGCACATTCATGCCGGGCGTTCCGACGCACCGCGCGACGTGCACGTCGGCGGGTCGCTGATAGACCTCTTCGGGCGTGCCGACTTGGCGCAGCCGGCCCTCGTGCAGCACGGCGATGCGCTGGCCAATCGTCATCGCTTCGGTTTGATCGTGCGTGACGTAGATCATGGTCGCCCCAAGGGCGCGGTGCAGCGCGAGCAGCTCGCCACGCAGCTCGATGCGTAGCGCGGCATCGAGGCGCGAAAGCGGTTCGTCAAACAAAAACGCTTGCGGTCCTCGGACCAGTGCGCGGCCGAGTGCGACGCGCTGTCGCTGGCCTTCGGAGAGCTGATTCGGCATGCGATCGAGCACATCCTTCAAGCCAAGCCGAGTGGCCGCCTCGAGTACGCGGCGCGTGACCTGCGCGTCACCGACGCGGCGCACCTCGAGTGGGAAGGCGATGTTTTCGCGGGCGCTCAAGTGCGGGTAGAGGGCCGGGTGCTGAAACACCATTGCCACGTCGCGCTCGGCCGGAGACAGCTGTGTGACGACGCGCTCACCGATGACTACGTCGCCGGACGTCGGCTCCTCGAGTCCGGCGATACAGCGGAGCACGGTCGTCTTTCCCGATCCCGAGGGCCCGAGCAATACCAGCAGCTCACCGTCCCGTACCTCGAGATCGAGGTGATGCAGCGCCTGAACGCCGTCTTCGAAAACCTTGCTCAGACGGCGGAGCGTCACCGGCGCCATCGATTATGCCGTCAGGCCGATAAGACGGCCCGCGCGATCGCGTACACGAGCGCCCATACGACGAAACCGCTGACGATGACACCGGGAATTTTTTCGATGGGCTTCGTGGTCCCGCCCGTCGTCGCGGTGAGGGCGTTGATCTCGAGCAATGCTGCGACCAGCAGAACACCCGCCCAGTACGCCGCGTGATTGCCGCCCGCCGGCAGCGTGTAATGCGATGCAGCCCCCATGTAGAACAACAGCGGAATCGAGAACACGACGTTCGTACGCGACACGAGAAATGCCCGGCGCGCGGCGACGGGCGCGGCGGCGTTGGCCGGCCCTCCCGACGCGACCGCCTTCGCCGACGCAATCACGATCTGCTGTTTGGGCCAGATGACGAGGACCACGTTGAGGAACATCAGCGTGCCGAACAGGCCGCCGGTGAGGATCGTGATCGCCCAGGGAGTCGACCACGCCGCCGCGCCGAGGGGGGATTCGCCGATCCGTTTCCCGAGGATGAGGAGACCCGTCAGGAACGTGACGATGGCGCCACCGCGAAACCAGCGAAGCGCGCGGGGCAACAGCTTCTGTGTAACGGTGCTTTTCGCGGCGGGATCCGCCTCCGCCATGAACGGCCCCTGCACGAAGTTGAAGTAATACAAGAGGCCGATCCACGTAATGCCGCCCAAGTAATGAAACCAGCGCAGCAGAAACTCGGCCACGAGCGCCTCCACGGTGGAAGGAAGGGCACGTCCGGGCAGCAAAATATGGGGGGAACCGTCCCGCGCAATGCGGGGTTTGAGAGGCACCTCCAGAAGGAATGCACCGAATGGCCCAGGTCAAAGAGCAACGCAGTACCGCGACGGCGGGGGAAACGCGACACGCCTTGCCTCAACTGCCTTACGATTTCGCGGCCCTCGAGCCGTTCATCGACGCGCAGACCATGCAGATTCACCACGGCAAGCATCATCAAGCCTACATCACCAACCTCAACAACGCCCTCGGCAAACATCCCGAGCTGCTCAGCAAAAGCGTAGAAGAGTTGCTGCGCGGGATTAACTCGGTGCCCGAGGATATCCGCACCACCGTGCGGAACAACGGCGGCGGTCACCACAATCATTCACTGTTCTGGACGATCATGGCGCCGGCGGGAAAAGGTGGCGGCGGTGAACCGAGCGGCAAGCTCGCCGACGCGATCAAACGCACGTTCGGTGATTTCGCGAAATTCAAAGAACAACTGAGCAACGCGGCGACGTCACAATTCGGCAGCGGCTGGGCCTGGCTCACTATCGCCAACGGCAAGCTCGAAGTTGCCGGCCGGCCGAACCAGGACAGCCCGCTCATGGAAAACAAGGTTCCCATTCTCGGCGTCGACGTCTGGGAGCACGCGTATTATCTGAAGTACCAAAACCGCCGGCCCGAGTACGTGACCGCGTGGTGGAACGTCGTGAATTGGGCGGAGGTCGCGCGCCGGTTCGAAGCGGCGCTATAAGTCCGCGGAGATCCGGTTCACGGTCGTCAATAGCACCTCGAGGTCGATCGGCTTCGAAAGGACCTCCTCGACTTCGAGGTGCGCGCCGGACCACTCCCGAGTCGCAGCTGAAAGCATGACGACAGGAATCGATTGTAGCTTGGGAATCCGCCGCATGAACGACAGAAATTGCCTGCCATCCATCACCGGCATCTTGTAATCCAAAAGTATCAAATCCGGCACTTCGATCTTATCGAGGATATGCAGCGCATGCTGTCCATCGCGCGCCGTGTGCACGACAAACCCTTCCTCTTCAAGGAAGTCGCGCAATAACATTCGCACGTCCGCGTCGTCGTCTACGAGCAGGATGGAGCGTGGCATCGTTAGGGTTGGACACTAATGACACGAGGAGGTTCAGGTCACAATCCAGCGGAGTAGCTCCAGCGAATTAGACGGGGATCACATTAGAAATGTGCATTGGCGATCGGGAGAATTCGTGCCAGTCCGTGGTTATTCTGAGCGCGGTTCAGCACGCCGAGCTGCAATCCCTTGAGGGTTCGCGCGGAGTTGTAGAGTCCGATTGTGAGTCCGACTTGCGGGCCGCGCACGCGGTTGTATGCGCCGATCGAGACGCCGTGCAATCCCCTAGTTTTCACATAGAGAGCGGTGCTCCACCCGCAAATCGAAGCCGCCTGCACCGTGTAGCCCGCCACGCCCAGACCGCGGAGCTCATCGTTGGCCACCGTAGCCAGCCCGCTCACCCCAACGCCCGCCAGCGAACCACCAACAACCGTCGCAAGGCCCCCAATCGCGACACCACGGGTGTCACCGTTCGCCACCGTCGCCAGTCCCCCAACGCCGAGCCCCGTCAAATTGCGATTGACCACTGTTCCGAGTCCCGCGAGGGCGACACCGCCAAGGTCGCCATTGGCGACGGTGCCGAGTCCCGCAACGCCGAGCCCGGTGAGGTTGCGGCCCACCACGGTTCCGAGTCCCGCGAGGGCGATGCCACCAAAATCGCCGTTGGCGACCGTGCCGAGCCCGGCGACAGCAAATCCTGTAACGTCGTTATTGGCGACCGTCCCCAGTCCCGCGATCGCGACCCCGGTCACATTCCGGTTTGAAACCGTTCCCAGACCCGCAATCGCCACCCCGGCGATGTCGCCGTTCGCCACCGTGCCGAATCCGCTGAGAGCGATGCCCTCGAGGCCGCCATTCGAAACTGCTCCCAGCCCGCCGATCGTGAGCCAGCGCGCCCGCCGCTCGGTCACGACTCCACCGATCCCGATCGCCACGCCGTTGAGCTCCTCGGCACCGGGACCGACGATTCCCAATGCGAGGCCGTTGACGGTTCCGGTCAACGGCTCACGCGCCTTCCAGATGGTCAGGTTCACGCCGTTGACGACGTCGAGGTCGGCATCCTCGAAGTTGATGCGCAGCCCATTGGTGCGAGCCGCATTGCCAATCGTGATGCCGTAGTCGTGGTAGGTGAGACCGACGTGCCAGTGACTGGCTTCTGTACGTCGCCTGGGATGTGTGGTGTTGGTGGTATCTTGGGAGTAAAGAAAGCTCGGGACGATCAGCAGGGCGAGCGCCGGTCGGAGCATGGCGCCCCTACGGCAAGCGTCGCCGTGCCGTTTCAGGAAGCCGCAAGCGCGGGGTCCGGCGCCGCTCGAACTTGAAGGCGCGAACCGCCGGTCGCACGGGAGAGCGCAGCACACGTTCAACCACAGTCAACAGCCGGTCCGGATCGACGGGCTTCGCGAGCACTTCGACGACACCGAGGCGTGCGCCCGACCACTGGCGGGTCCATGCCGATAAGAGAATGACGGGGATAATACGCAGGCGAGGATCACGCCGCCGGATGGCGAGAAACTCCTTGCCGCCCATCATCGGCATGATGTAATCGAGCAGAATCAGATCCGGCGTTTCGATCTTGTCGAGCACCTGAAACGCATGATGACCCTCCCGCGCCGTATGCACGATGTAGCCCGCGCTGGTCAGCAGGCCCCCAACGAGCAAGCGCACGTCGGCATCGTCATCGACTAACAGGATTGATGGTGGCACGGATCCACGTCCCAGGTTCACAAGGGAACGTAGACGGTTTATGACGATTGTCTGCTGGTCGTGCGGCGTACTCCCGACTATCTAATGCCGGTGTAGCAAGAAGTCTTAGAGCTCTGGGGTTAATCGTCGAGCGGTGCGGCGAAGATTGCGGCGTTGCCCTCTTCGTCATACGAGACGGTGACTCGCCACGGCCTGCAACACACCTGGCAATCTTCGACGTAGTCCTGATAATTTCCGCCGCCCGCGTCGATGCCGATCTCATTCGGCTCGCCACAATAGGGACACACCACAATGCCCTCGGTGTCCGCAGTACCGTCACCGAGCGGAAATTCCGCGTCCAGATCGTCGTCTGCAAAATCGACCATCTAACCCCACCCCATCCGCTGGCGCAGCGAGGTCACGTGCGCCGTATGATGCCGGCCATGCCAGGCATACAGCGCCAGCAGGGTGTCGAGAGACGTCGTGCCCATTTCCGGATGTTTGATGGTCCGCGCGAAATCCGCCGGCTTCATGCCGCGCAGGAGATTCACCCAGCGAACGTGCAATGCCGTCAGGAGGTCGAGCGATGACCCTACGGGCGCGGTGGTTTCGGGTGTGTTTGCCCAATCCTTCTCTTCATACGTCTTGATTGTGGGCGTGTCTTCGGTAAGCCCCCACTTGAATCGCAGGTACGCGTTCATGTGGCTGTCCGGAAGATGATGCGCAACCTGCCGGACGGTCCAACCACCGGCCCGGTACGGCGTGTCGAGCTGCTTGTCATCGAGGCCGGCGACTGCGCGACGGAAAGTCGCGGGTGCGGCGGCGATCTGCTCGATGGCCGCGGCGCGTTCGGTCGCGGAGAGTTGCGCCACCCGCGTGAACTTGCCTATCGGATACCGTTCATCGCTCACTTATCGACTCGCCAGGTGGTGGACCATTCGGTCGTGCCCCACTCGATCCGCAGCACGCCGCTGAGATTCGCGTGGCCGGTAGTCGGCTGCGGCGCGTCGGGCACGAGATAAATGGACAACGAATTCTCGGGTTCCGCCATAGTGCGGGTGGTGAGCGGCACCCGACCGATGTTCTTGGTCGAGTCGTAATCCGTGCCCCACTGCCCCGTGCCGCGATTGATGATGAGCGTCGATGCCGCCCGCGTGTACAGCAGGAACAACGAGTAGTCGCCGCGCGGCAGTTTCAGATTGCCGAGCGTCAGATCCACATCGCTGTGGAGCGTGGTGGCGGCGTTTGCGCCAAAGCGCCACACGGTGTCCTGCGGAATGAGGCCGCCTTCGATTTTGCGGCCGCGGGCGTGCGGCTGTCCGTAGGAAATTGCAATCCGCGCGGGCCCTGAGAGACTCGCATCCTCTTCGTACCAGGTCTTTCCGATGGGGCGCGCGTTGACGTGGACCTCGACCGATGCCTGACTACTTGCGGCGACGAGCACGGGCGCGGGAGGTGGTGGTGGCGGCGCGGGAGGATTCTGAGCTGCCAGCAAAGCGGGCACGAGTAGCGAGAACATCGCGATGGCTCCTCGAGTCAAGGGTCTCCGAAGCGAAGCGGAGAATAGACCCTCGGCAGGAATGAAACGCAATTCCTTACTGCTTGATCATCGCTTTGGACTCCCCGCGAGCTGCCCCTGCGCGCGCAAATAGGCGCAGAAATCGCCGACGGTGGTTCCATGCTTCAAGGGATGTTAACCGAATCTGCGAAGGAGCTAGACCGACAATTCATGGAGCGGATGGGATTCGAACCCACGACCCCCTGGTTGCAAACCAGGTGCTCTCCCAACTGAGCTACCGCCCCGACGCAACGAAAATAGGAACGCCGCTCATAGACTGGTAGTGAACGAGTTGACCATGTGGGCGAAGACGCGCGCGCAGATTCTTTTGGGACGTGACCGAGCGAATCGCGTCAGCATATCACTCGAACGAGCGAGTAGTGGAGTAGGCCAGCCTTGGTCAGAGCATACCCGCGCGACGTTCTGACACACCCCTGTTGTTGCGGAGCAACAGAGTCGAAAGAATCATTGGAACGAATCGGCGCCTCCGGCATATCGCACGGTACAGCAATGTATTGCGGAGGTTGTATGCAATTTCCAGAACTTGCTCCAAAGGCGAGCTTGAATCTGACTCGCAGTGACGCATCCGTGCTCGGCGAGCGAGAAGCTCGCCTGCTCGAAGCGGTGGAGCGCGTGCGGTCAATCAAAGACGCGGCGGCGGAAGCGGGGATCAGTTATCGCACCGCGTG
Source organism: Gemmatimonadales bacterium (assembly GCA_035551075.1). Taxonomy (GTDB): domain Bacteria; phylum Gemmatimonadota; class Gemmatimonadetes; order Gemmatimonadales; family GWC2-71-9; genus 20CM-2-65-7. Next base: position 7,342 of record DASZNX010000418.1, read on the forward strand.
GAGCGCGATTCAACAGATGGAGCAGGCACTCGGGCGACCCATCGTCGTCTCACGCGCCGGCGGTCCGGGCGGAGGCGCAACAACACTCACCGATGAATGTCGAAGTCTCTTGTCGCTGTATCACGATTTACAGCGCGAAATCGACGACTGCATCAATCGGTTTTGGGATACGTCCGAGGCGCTGCAGCAGGCGACAGGTTAGCGAGTGATCGCGAGCGCGTACCCGCCGGGCAGTGCCCGGAGCTGATAGTTTGGTTGCGCGACTCCTTCGATCGTCCCGCTGTACTGACTGAACTCACTCACCTCGGGGACGCCGATCGTAAGCAGCACGGCGCCCTGAGTGAGCTGTCCAACGATGGCGAAGCGCGTCACGTTGCCGCTGAACGGCTCGTGGAACACCCGGAAGCCGGTGCCGGCCGTCGCGCTCGTCAATACCGCACTGGCGGGTCCCGTGATCGTGAACACGATCGCCGAGTCAGCGCCCGAATTCACGGTGGTGAGCCTCACCTTGAGTTGACCGGGCCCGCTGGACGTCGAATCGCCGCAGCTCAGCCCGATCGCGAGGGTCGCGACTAGCAGGCCCGCGCTCCACAGCCGTTTCATCGCGGGCCTCCCTTCTTTTGCAGCGCCTGCATCACGGCGGCGCTCAGCGGCGCCCCGGTCGCCTTCACCCACGCCAGGAAATCGCCGATATCGAAGGTCGCGTTGTTGTTGCCCAGAAAGTCGAGATAGCGAACCTGGTCGGCGGTGAGCGGCGTGCCGGGGCCGAGGAGCTGCTGGATGACGTCGGCAGTCGCCAGCGTCGGCGCGGTAATCGTAAGCGTGAAGACCTTGCTCTGCGTTTGCGCGCCCGACGTCACGGTCGCGGTGAATGTAAAGTTGCCCGTCTGGTGCGAGTAACCGGAGACGATCCCGCTCGCGCCGTCGAGAGTTAGTCCCTGGGGCAGCGCGCCGGCCGTAATGCTCCAGCTGTTGACGCCGGTTCCGCCACTCGTTCGCAGTGTGTCGACGTACGCCGCTCCCATAATGCCGCCGGGACGCGCCGTCGCCGAGGATATCAGCAGGGCACCGAACGTCGCCGTTACGGTGTAGGGCCGGCCCATCGGCAAGGCCAGAACCGCATTGGTGCTTACCGTATCACCGGACCAGCCACCGAATGTGATGCCGGGATTGGCCGTGGCCGTCAGTGTGACCTGGCGTCCTTCCTTAATGAACGTGCCGGAGAGATCGATCGCGGTGTCGGCCTGGATGCTACCACCCGGCGACGCGGTTGCGATCAGCTTGAAATCGCGGGTGACCGTAGCCCTGAGTGTGTCACCAGCCTGGATGCCGATGTAGTTATGGGAAATCGGGCCGCCGTCCGACCAGGATTGGAAATGAAAGCGGGTGCGGCCGTTCGCGGAGATTTGCCCGTCCTGGAAATTCACCGCATAACTCCCGCCATCATCGAGGAGATCCCGATAGACGTTGTACGTGCCACCGGCGAATTGGATCACGGCGCTCGAGTCACTCGCTCGGACGACCGTCAGGGACCCAAACCGCAGACGAAACGACATCGGTCCGTCCGGCACGACCTGCGCGATTTGATCGATCCCGAACCCGGCGAAGCTTCCATCCGTCATCGTCGCTGCAGGATTGGTTCGGTATACGAAGCCCGTGTTCCCGGACGTCCCAGGGTAGGGATCGCCCGCATCTCCGCGATTGCAAAGGTTGGCCGTCGGGCACCACAGCTGCCGCAAACCATCTGCTTCCTCGAGAATCAGCCCATGTATCGAGCCGGCATTCACGGTGTTTCCGTTATGAAATCCCGACGTGGCGATTTTGCTCGAGTCCACGTGCCAAATGAGCAGCCCGCCGGGACACGTGGCCGGCTGGCCGCTCCGCTGGCAATGCCGGCGGATCACGGCCGAATCGGCCAGCCCCGCCGGGCCGCCCTGCCGGTTCTCGATCAGGAAGTACTCCCCACGCGGGTTGGGTCCAGTCGGTCGCACGTACGCCGCAGTGCGGGAGGTGGCCGCAGGATCGAGCGAATAGGTTCCGCTCGTCGTAAGTGGTTGAATGTTGACCCAACCCATCTCGTTCAGCGACCAAGCTTCCATTCGCGAGGGACTGGCAGGACTGGAGAAGTTTCCCGACCCCATGATCCCCCATTCACCGCTCCCCTCCGTGCTTTGCCCTGTATCGTAGAGATCAGGAAGGCCGAGCGCGTGTCCGAACTCATGAGACGCCGTTCCGATCGGCATGATCTGCGTTGTGTCGCACGCGCTGGCGCCGCCCAGCGCCGACGTCACGAAATAATCCGCGATGCGGATATTCCCAAAACCAGGCTTATTCGAGTGATCGTTGGTGACGTAGTCATTGAGTAACACGTACCGATGCGACCAGATGTGATTGTTCGCTGACGCATCGCTGCTCGTGGGGAATCCACCGCAGGCGCCGTCTTTCGTCGGATGCGCGAACATGATCATGTCGACGTAGCCGTCGTCGTCGCCCGAATTCGGGATGCCGTCTGGGCCGTCGTTGTCGAACTGGCCGAAGTCCACCTGATTATCGACGCGGGCCAGCGCCTGCCGAAATCCCGCTTGCATCCGCGAGATCGCATTCGAACTGAAAATGCCGTTGCAGTTGGTGGTGCCAAACGGATTACCGCTGCAGCTCCCCGGAATGCCGGTATAGGTGGTCTCGGCACTATCGAGGCGTACCCATCCGAGGATCTTCCCCGTCATGCTGAGCGCATTGTTCGACATCTGCTCATAGAACGTCCGGAGCGTATAAGGATTCCCGCCCGGAGGAGTGTTGGAGAACAGCGTGGTGTTGTATTGCGCCGTATCCCTCATGAACTGCACGGAGTCGGTGTTGTTGTAGGCGAAGAGCACCGCGGGTACGACCACAGTCCCGGAGACGGCCGTGGTCGCTTGCGGACCCACCCGCATCAGGTTCAGCGCGGGGATGTTGCCCCTGCTCAGCAACTGCTGCCGCAGCGCACTCACTTGGCGCGCGCGGACGCGCCACGCGCCGTTCGGCCGAAAATCGAGGCCGGGGATTTCCCAGCGAGGATGGAATCCGCTCTGCGCGGAGGCGCGTCCTACGACAATGGTCGACAACAGGGCCAAAGCGCCCAACACCCGAACAAACCGTGGCACCACCTATTAACCCCCGGAAGGAACTGCTCACCCTGTGAGACCGCCCGGAATCTAGACTATTAAGCCCATGCCGTGGAAGCTGTGGCAGGTCTCACAAGAGGTCTAACTCAAATAGCCACTCGCCCTTGCCAATTGCGGACCGCAGGGCTAAGCTGTACCACCGCTTTCCAGAGAACCGAGGCTGCGTGCGCACGGAGACCCTGCAGAACATCGCGCTGTTCGACAAGTGTAAGAATTTCACCCGGGCGCGCGAGGTCCAGGCTGCGGGCCTCTATCCCTATTTCAAACCGATTTCCCGCTCCGAAGACACGGTCGTCATGATCGAAGGCCAGGAGCGGGTCATGATGGGGTCGAACAACTACCTCGGTCTCACCCATCACCCCGAAGTGCTCGCCGCCGCCCGCGCGGCGCTGGAGCGGTACGGCTCCGGTTGCACGGGCAGCCGATTCCTCAACGGCACTCTCGACCTGCACGAGCAGCTCGAAGCCGAGCTTGCGGAGTTCCTCCAGAAGGAATCCTGCCTGGTCTTCTCGACCGGCTATCAAGCCAACCTGGGCGTCATCACGGGCCTGGTCGGCCGGGCGGATGTCGTCTTCCTGGACAAGTTGGATCACGCATCGATCGTCGACGGCGCCAAGATGTCGCACGGCGAGACAATGCGCTTCAATCACGGCGACCTGGCCGGTCTCGAGCGGAAGCTGCAGAAGCTGCCGGAAGGCACCGGCATGATGATCATCGTGGATGGCGTCTACTCGATGGAAGGCGACATCGCCGACGTCCCCGGGCTGCTCAGGATCTCCCAGAAGTATGGCGCGGCGCTCGCGATCGATGACGCGCACTCGATCGGCGTGCTCGGCCCCAATGGCGATGGGACCGCTGCCCATTACGACCTCGTGGACGAAGTCGATCTCATCGTCGGGACGTTCTCGAAGTCGCTCGCGTCGATCGGTGGGTTTGCGGCAGGGTCCGAGACGGTGATTCATTATCTGCGCCACCACTCGCGTCCCCTCATCTTCACGGCCGCCCTTCCCCCGGCGAATACGGCCGGTGTGCTGGCCGCGCTCCACGTCATGCAGCGCGAGCCGGAGCGCCGCGAGCAGCTCTGGCGCAACACGCGGCGGCTGCAGGACGGTATGCGATCCCTCGGCTTCGACATCGGACCGACCGAGACGCCCATTGTGCCGGTGCTGATCGGCCCGCTCGAGAAGACGTTCCTCTTCTGGCGCAAGCTGTTCGACGCCGGCGTATTCACGAACCCGGTGGTCCCACCCGCGGTGCCGCCGTCGCAGTGCCGGCTGCGGACCAGCCTGATGGCGACCCACACGCCCGAGCAGATCGACCTCGCCCTCGACGTCTTCGGGCGTCTCGGAAAAGAGCTGGGGGTCATCTGACCGCAGTGGAGATCGTGCCCGTGACCAACGGGCGCGGTCTCGATCGCTTCATCGCTTTTCCGTACGATCATTATCGTGATGATCCGCTGTGGGTCCCGCAGCTGCGGCGCGACGTGCGCGTCCTGCTCTCCCGCGACAAGAATCCGTTTTGGCAGCATGCCGAGGCGCAGTACTGGATGGCCCAGCGGGATGGCAAGACGGTCGGACGGATCGGCGCCATCAAGAATGACCTGCACAACAAAGAGCACCAGGACCGCGTTGGCTTCTACGGGTTTTTTGAATCGATCAACGATCAAGCAGTTGCGAACGCGCTCTTCGACACCGCCGCAGCCTGGCTGCGCGCCAAGGGGTTCGATACGATGCGCGGCCCGATGAATCCCTCGACCAACGACGACTGCGGCCTGCTGGTGAAAAACAACGGCACGCCGCCGTCGCTCATGATGCCGTACAACTTTTCATATTACGAAGCGTTGCACGAGCGCTACGGCTTCACGAAAGAGAAAGACCTGCTGGCGTACGAAGGGGGCGGCGCGCAGTCGGCGCCTGAGCGCTTCCTGCGATTGGGCCGGCGGGCGCTCGACCGATCCGGCATCAAGATCCGGACGCTCGACATGAAGCGGTTCGACGCTGAAGTCGAGCTGATAAAGCGGCTCTACAATACGGCCTGGGAGAAAAACTGGGGCTTCGTGCCGTTGACGGAGGCCGAGATCGACCATCTCGCCAAGCAGCTGAAGCCGATCGTTGTACCCGATCTCGTGCTCTTCGCCGAGCGCGGGTCAGAGGTCGTCGGACTCGGGGTGGGATTGCCCGATTTCAATCTCGCGCTGCTGCACAACCGCTCGGGCCGCATGTTCCCGGGCATCCTCAAGGTCCTCTGGGCGTCGCGCAAGATTCACCGCGCGCGCATCCTGCTGCTCGGCGTCATCCCGGAGCTGCGGGGCCGCGGCATCGACGCGATTCTCTACCATCGTATCTGGGAAAACTCGGTGAAGCACGGCATGCCGCGCGGCGAAGCGGGCTGGATTCTCGAGGACAACATGCCGATGAACAAGGCCGCTCTCGAGCTCGGATTTCGCGTCTCGAAGACATACCGCATCTACGACAAGAAGCTGTGAACGTGTTCGTGACCGGGGGCACCGGCTTCGTCGGTGCTCACCTGGTCAAGGCGCTCCGCGCGCGCGGCGACTCCGTCACCGCCATGGTCCGGCGGCCCGCGCTTTGCGAACCGCTGGGCTGGCAGTCCGGGCAATCGCCCGTTCGTCTGCTCAAAGGCGACCTCAACGACACCGCCGCCCTGCGTGAGGGGTGCACCGGCGCCGATGTCGTATATCACGTCGCCGGCAAGATCGCTGCCCGCAATGTCGATGAATTCATGGCCACGAACCGCGACGGCACCGCCAACGTGCTGGAGGCCGCCCGCGCGGGCGGCGCGCGCCGGTTTCTCTTCGTGTCGTCGCTCGCCGTGGCGGGACCGACCGACCCCGGCCGGCCGGTCGACGAACGCCGGCCGCCAGCGCCCGTCACGGATTACGGCCGCTCGAAGCTCGCGGCGGAAGTGCTCGTGCAGGCCAGTCCGTTGCCCTGGACCATCGTCCGGCCGCCGCTCGTGTATGGCGAGTGGGATCGCGGCACACTCAAGATCTTTCAACTGGCCAAGAGCGGCATTTTGCCCGTGTTCGGCGACGGATCACAGGAGTTGTCCGTGATCTATGCGGAAGATCTCTCGCGGGCGATGATCGCGGCGGCGACCGGCCCCGCATCGGCGGGCCAGGTGTATTTCGCGGCTCACCCGACCGTTACGACCACTCGCGCGCTGGCGACAGCCGTTGGGCACGCGCTGGGCAAGTCGCCGCGCGTGATCGGCATTCCTCCGGTCGTTGCCCGAAGCGTGCTGTGGACGGTCGGGACGCTGGCTCACCTGGCTGGTCGCGCCACCCTGCTGTCCGCCGACAAGGCGAATGAGTACCTTGCTCCCGCGTGGATCTGCCGGAGCGACGCGCTGGCGCGCGATACCGGCTGGCATGCGGAGGTCGAGCTCGAAACCGGACTGCGCCGGGCGGCGAACTGGTATCGGGAGGTGGGGTGGCTGTGAGCGGCAAGAACTGGAGCGGCGGCGAAACGCTGTGGCGCGAGTTTACGGCGATCGACCTCGCGACGGCGGTCTATGTCGTGATCGCGACGGGCGCCCTGCTCTATTCCTTCCGCGGCGAGGCTCCCCCGGCTTGGCCCTGGCTCTGCGCCGCGCACGGGCTGATCATCGCCCTGGTTATCCTCGCGCCCCGCGCGCGCACCGCCGGTCCCGTCGGTCGCTTTCTGGGCGACTGGTATCCGATGATTCTCCTTCCGGCGCTCTACGGCGAAATCGGGATCCTGACGCTGAGCGCCGGTTTTCAAAACGATCTGATGATCCAGCGTCTCGAGAATTGGGTGTTCGGCTCCCAGATCTCGTACCGCTGGATTCGGGAATCACCGAGCGCCGTGCTGTCCTGGATGCTGCATGCGTGTTACCTCGCGTACTACCCGATTCTTTACGCGTCGCCACTTGCGCTCTGGATGAGCGGCCGGCGGGACGCGTCGCGGCACACGATCTTCGCCGTGATGGCGACATTCTATTTGTGCTACATCGTGTTCATTTTCTTCCCGGTGGCCGGTCCGCGGTATGCCTTCGAGAGCGCGCACAATGCGGCCACCGAAGTCTGGCCGGCGCGTTTCGCGGCTTGGTTGCTCGACCGCGGCGATTCCTGGGGGGCCGCTTTCCCGTCGTCCCATGTCGCCGCATCCGTGGTTGCAACGGGGATGGCGCTGCGCTACTGGCGACCCGCCGGCCTGGTCCTGCTGCCGTTCACGGCGGGATTGATCCTCGCGGTCGTCTATGGGCAGTTCCACTACGCAGTCGATGCTCTCTCGGGCCTGATCGTGGCGGCCTTGATGCTCGGCCTAATGCAAACCGCCGAGGCGACTGCGCCTCGGCGATTGCCCATCGGAGACTACGGAGTGGAATCGGGCCGCAGTCTTTAATGCATGTGCATGTGCGCCATCGGCATTGGCGTGGTCACCGGCTTCCCCACCCGCATGAAGTGCCGCAGATCCTGCTGATATAGTGAATCACTGATATTGGTGCCCGGCCACACCGCGTTCCGATCGGGCATGAACAATCCACCAATGACACCCATCCCTCCGGCGGCAATCGTCTCGTGCGTCGGATTCTCGTAGATCACGCGGACCCGGTACCGATGTTCGGGCGTCATACGCAGCCCAATTCCCTTGAGCCCCCAAAACTTCGTGGGCGGAACGGCGCCGAATTCTCCCGACGGGGACCGTGTCGGCTCGCCGTGCCACAGCCGTTTCCCGGTCGTCGCATCCCAGAGCTCGATCGTGCGGCCGTAATCGTGCATGTGCGCCCCGATCACGACGACCTTGCCGGGCACCGCAGGGCTGCCCTCGTACGATCGCTCGCTGCGGCCCGGCGGCAGATCGAATGTCTTGTCACCCACGGGAAAACCGACGTCGAGCTGCCACGGAATCACCGATAGGAAGGGCCACGGCCTGCCCTCGGGCACATAGTCCAGCACTACCCGCACGCGAACGCCGTGATATCCGACCGCCGTCGGATTATGGAGCATGGCGTTCGCGAGAATCTGTTCGCCTGTCTGAACGCGGGCTCCCAAGAGGAGCCAGGGAAGCCGGACCTCGCCGGTTTCCCTGCTCGACGCCAGCACTCGACGGGAAATCGGCAGGAACAGCTCTCGCTCCGTCGGATTCATCACGTTCATGTGATGCAGGAGCGCGTCGGGCAGGCGCCGGCCGTTCTCGTCCACCAGTTCGGAGTGGAAGGCGTAGATCCAGCCGTTCACCGGGAATTCCGCGAGTGACGCGGGCGGTTCGACGACGGTTTCCGCGGGCAGATCGGCGGCGGGCAATTCGAGCACGAGCCGCTCGTGCTTCGGATCGGCGGTGATCGTCGCGAGGTCGGCGGCACTGACGGCGCGCGGGAGCTTCAGGTGTTGCGACGGCACCGCGCTCCATGCCTTGAAGGCCGGTGCAGCCAGACGCAGTGCGGCGAGTGCGATGAATATTCCTCGAGGCATCCGGCGTCCCCCTAGGGCAGAGGCTGGATCGTCGGCATCAGATGTACTCTACAACTCGATGCCCGGCAATATGACAAAACAGGAAACGAGACTACCGCGTTTCGGCCGGCGGTTTCTCCCAACAAAGGCCGAGCGGTTTGCACAACACGATCGCGCCAATGATCGCGGCCGCCAGGACCAGCACCACTATCGCGGGCCAGATCGGATCCCGTGGCCTGGGAACCCACAGCGCCCGCTGAAATGCCGCGGCATCCGGCCAGCGACGCTCCGCGCGCGGGTTTAAGGCTTTGCGCAACACGCGCCGCAAGCGCCGAGGGATTGCCGACCAATCGGCATCCTCGGGCTGCGAATTGGGCGTCCACGCGCGGCCGCTCAGGGCTTCGTACAGCACCATGCCAACCGCATACACGTCGTCGGCCGGCGTATCGGACGCGGCCGGGTCGAGCGGCGCCGTCAATATCGGTCGACCCCCTTCGAGGACGATCGTGCGCACGTCGATCGAGCCATGCGCCATGCCCCGCGCGTGCGCCGTCTCGATGGCGGAGAGTAGCGAGCGACAGATTTGCGTGGCGTCGTGAACCGAGAGCGGGCCGGACCGCAGGCGGTCGGCCAGGCTCTCGCGCGTGCCGGTAGTCATAGCTCGATGCGAATCTAATCATACGAAAGCGGCCCCGGAGGAGTCC
>DASZNX010000419.1:0-4934 GCA_035551075.1 Gemmatimonadales bacterium
CAGCACAACGATGCCACGGCCGCTCCATACCACAGTCCTGCTCGCTCCACTCACGACACTCGCCATCACCGTCCACGCCCAAACCTGCACCGACCCGCATTACCGCTGGACCGTCAAAACCACGACGTCGCTACAGGGCCAAGCCGCAACCGCGACCACGCCCTCCGCCATGTTGGGATGGCCGCCGCTCGACCTCTATCCCCCGCCCCGGCACACCCGCGACTGTACGCCTCGGACCGATCGCGAGCTCACCATCTACGCCGTGACCGGCTGGGCTCGCTCTTGGCACATCGAACAAGCGCCCTCCGGCGACCTCGACTGGCACATCGAGCTCACTCAAAGCCAGAACACCAAGTCCACCAAGTGCATCGTCGTCGAAATCCCCGATCCTCAGTACGGCGCGATCTTCGCCACCGCGCGGCAGCAATTCCTCAATCTCATTGTCAATTCCACAGTGGCAAAAAAGAAGATTGTCCCGCCGGTCCGGTTGACCGTCACCGGCCCCGCATTCTTCGACGCGCAACATCGCAGCGCCAGGAATTCGGGGCTTCCACCCTCCGGTCACGGCAATTGCAATTCCTCCGATAGCGCTCTCTGGGAGATTCATCCGGTTTACGAGATCACACAGTCCTGACTGCGCACAACCGGGCGCGAGGGACGGGTCTAATCCCTGGTGGGAGCCACGCGCCCCTTCCTGGGTATGGCTCCTCTCCACCGCATGTCTCGCAACGAGAGGAGCTCTCCATGTCCAAACAGCGCATCATGACCACGCTGTGGTTCGACAACAACATCGAAGAGGCTGTGAATTTCTACGTCTCGGTCTTCAAGAACTCCAAGGTACATAGCATCACGCCGGGCAACGATGCTGCTCCCGAATCCCGGCGCAACCCGTTAGTGATCCACTTCCAGCTCGACGGCCAGGATTTCCTCGCCCTGAACGGTGGTCCGCAATTCAAGTTCACCGAAGCGATTTCCCTCACCGTGTATTGCGACGGCCAGAAAGAGGTCGACGAGTATTGGAACAAGCTGCTCGCGGGCGGCGGCCAGGAAGTCCAATGCGGCTGGATCAAGGATCGCTACGGGCTGTCGTGGCAAATCGTGCCGACCATCGTGCCCAAGCTGCTCCAGGACAAGGATCCGCAGAAGCGGAAACGCGTCATGGAGGCGGTCTTGCGGATGAAGAAGCTCAACGTCGATGCGCTGCAGCGCGCCCACGACGAGGAATCCTACGCGACGGCCTCGGCCGCGCGAGATTTCAGTTGACCACCACTAACCGTTCCACGGTTCCCCTCTCCCCAAGGGAGAGGGGGCCAGGGGGCGGGGCGAGATGTTTCAGGGAACGAGCGTCTCGCGCCAGGGCCGCACGCCAATCGTCCGATAAATCGCCGCCGGATCGTAAATCACACCGTCCTTCATGACCAAATCGGTGTGCTCGATATTCGTGATATCCGCCACGGGATCGCCCGCCACCAGTACCAGATCCGCCAGATACCCGGGCCGAATCGCGCCCAGCCGATCGGTCCGCTTCATGACGGTTGCGCCACCCCAAGTCGCGATCTGCAGCACCCGCTCGTTCGGAATCCCCGCCTTGCTGTACAACTCGAGCTCGCGCTCGAGGCAAAAGCCTGCCATGCAGTCGGTGCCCGCGACGATCGGAATGCCGTTGTCGTACAGCGCTTTGGCAAACGCGAGCATCTTCGCCCACGATGCGCGATAGCGGGTGAGCTGAGAATCGCTCTGCGCGATGCCGCCCGAGAGAAGGTCGCGCCGCACTTGCGCGGGCATGCGATTCGCGATGCGCTTGCCGCCCTCGTCCATTGTCCCCGGCCGAACTGTGTACATCCCCTCGAACGTCGCCAGGGTCAGGTCGATCACGGTGTGATGATCCTTGAGCAGCTGGAGAAACGCGCGGACACTGTCGGCGCCGAGATCGAGATCCGCGCCGTAACGCCCGGGTGCGCTGAACCGCGATGGTCCGCGCGTGTCGATCGAGTCGCCCTCGAAATTGAGAAACAACATGTTGATGTGCTGGATCTCGTCGTACCCGGCCAGCACCGCCTTCGTCGCGGTCATGTGATTCGGGATATGTCCCGACAGCCGTAAGCCCAGCGCATGAGTGCGCTCCGCGATCGGCCGCACCAACGCCGTATCCAGCGAGCTATAGAGCTTGATCTGCTCGTAGCCGAGTGCTTTATAGCGATCGACCCAGGCGAGCGCGGAATCGCGCGTGGAGACCAGCACCTTGGTCGGCCCGGCGTACGGCCCGGGCCCGTCGATGAAGCCCGCCATCATCACCCGCGGGCCGATCGCCGTCCCCGAGTCCCACGACTCCCGCAGCCGGCGCAGGTCGTCGATGTCGTTCCCCATGTCGCGCACACTCGTCACGCCGGCCGCGATGTGCATCCGGCCATCGAGCGGGCCGTTGTGCGTGTGCATGTCCCAGAGGCCGGGCAGGAGCGTCTTGCCGGAGGCATCGATCACCCGCGCTCCTGTGGGGATGTGAGCCGCATTGTCCGGACCGAGCGACTCAATGCGATTCCCCCGCACCACCACGGTTTGTCCCGGCACCGCTCGCGCGTTGGGCGCGTCGAACACCGTGGCGTGCCGGAACACCACTGCGCCGTTCGGGTGATCGGCGAGCGTGCGCGTGATCTCGGTAGCGCGCTGCTTTTCCAGCGAATCCTGCGCGGCCGCGAGCCCGTCGCCGATCGATTCCCAGCCCTGGCGAATCACGCGAAACCACGAGCCGGCGACGAAGGCGAACAGCTGATTGTCGCCATCGACCCAGAACTCGACGGGCGTGAAGCCGAGTCCTTCAATCTGATACTCCGTGATCTTCGCCGATTGACCGCCGGCCGTGACCGTGCGCTCACCGAGTTTCGCGACGCGCGCGCGGCCCGCGGGTAAGAGCGCGATCTCGCCGTTCTTCGCAGCGCCGATGAACAGGGGTAGCAAACCGACCGGGCCGTAGTATGGGTTATACAGGGCCGGTCCATCGACCCGCCGTCCGCCCTTCTCGAGACTCGACGACCACTCGGCCGTGTCGCCGTGCAGCGTGAACCGCTCGTCCACGGGTTGCTTCCAATAATCGTGACCGTTGATCACGAGCATCTGCAGCGTGCCGTCCGGCGCCAGCCTGAGGCGCGTTTCGAGTCGAGGACCGCGGCCGCGATCGTTCCACTCGTCGAAGAAGTACAGTGAGCCGTCAGACTCGCGCACTGTGAAATCGTTGCCGGAGGGGTTGCCGGCCTGAAGGATGGTGTAGCGGAGCGTGTCGGACGATGGAGCCGCGAGAAGCGGGGCGATAAGAAGGAGTGGGTTCATAGTGGCTCAGAGATACCGCCGGTCATCGCCCGGGGCTAGACTCTTACAGCGACTTCACGAACGCCAGCAGTGCTGCCCGCTCACCCACGCTGAGCGAAAGGAACAAGTCCCGGGCCATGCGTCCCTGCCCGTCATGCGCGGTGATCGCTTGCGGGAGCGTCGTCGCGCGGCCGTCGTGCAGCAACGCCGCGCGCATGTGGATTCCCCAGAGCGGCGCGGTGCGCATCTGGGTCCCGCTCGCACCCCCCTGGGTCACACCATCGCCCAGACTTCCCATGTCGTGCAGCAGGAAATCGGAGAACGGTCGAAACATCTTATTGGACAGCGCCGCGACGGGACTCGGTCCTGTGACCAGCACCGGCGTATGGCAGGACGCGCATCCGATTTGCGCAAACAGCCGGCTCCCGGTAGAGGCCATTCCCGCCGATACCGCGCCGCGACCCGGCGGAGCCAGGAACGTCATGAAGTCGTGAAACGCCGCGACATTGCCCCCATCGTCGTTCAGATCGGGCGCGGGATTGAACGCGAGCTTGGCGCAATCGCCCTGCGGGCAGTTCTCCGCGGGAAACTCAGGATTCGTGACCCCCATTTCGTTCACGTACGCATCGCCCGAGAACTGGAACAGCGTCGGCACCTGCGCCTTCCATCCGAACCGGCCCACGCGCATCTGGCCCGAGCTGATCTCGAGCACCATGTTCGGCGTGCCCACCGTCAGGGGCGTCGCCGCGGCCTCGCGTTGCGCAAGGTCGAGGAAGGATTGGTCCGGCACGGCATCCACTAGGCCCAGACCAAACAGCGGCGTCGTAATCCGTCCCGCCCTGATGGTCGCCTCGGCCGGCACGACTTCGCCGCTGTAGACGTGCGTGGGGTCGGCGCCCACCTGCCCGATGCCGTGATCCTGGATCAGAGAGCCTCCGACCGACGTCATCGGATCGAATGCACCGTCGGCGCTGAGACGCCCAAACCGCGTTTCCACCCGCCCGTTGGTCCCGCCCAACGGATTGCTGTGGCAGATCGAGCACGACGCTTCGTTGAAGACGGGGCCGAGTCCTTCCTGGATGGTCTCGACGTCCTGGAATTCGTCTTTTCCCGCCTCGAACCTGGCATCTTCGTCGGCCGTCAGACCGGGGAGCGGCTGCCCGAGCACACGCGCGGGGACTGCCTCGATTCCACCAGCAAACCCCGGATCATCGAATTCAGTTTGGCATGCGGCGATTGAGATAAGTGCGATCGACGTGAGGGCGCAGCACGTGGACCAGGAATACACACGCACGGTCCACCTCCTGCGATGGTAGATCCACGGTAGGATCTGCGTCGCAGGAATACGACACGGGAAATGCCCTTACCCATAGGGAGTTTCCCGTTCCGGGACTTTCCTAAAGCACTTAACCGGCCCAACGGGCCGTGCAGTTACCGTCGCGCAGCGGGGTCAATCCCACCGGCGCTTCACTTCAGCGTATCGCAGGATTCCGATGATGCGGATACACGCGGGGCGATGTCCGGCACTCCTTGTGCTCCCATTTCCGCGTCTTCCCATTCCGCTGCGAATTGGGGTCCAGCGGATCTACCGGCTTGAAGCAGCGGGGGCAGAGCCGCGCGCGACTTTTGGG
>DASZNX010000420.1:0-14050 GCA_035551075.1 Gemmatimonadales bacterium
GACAGGAGGACTGGGCGGACTGGGCGGACGGGGCGGCATGGCGCGCGCCATTCGAATCATGCATGCCGCGATGGTCACGGGAGTGAGTATCGCCGGTGTGGTCTTCGTTGTCCTGGTTCGCCTCGTGCACATGTCGTTCGGATTGAGCGCCGACCTAGGGAGGCTGCTCGCAGCGATTGGATTGGGCATCATCGTTGTCGCGGTGTACTTCCTGCGGCCGCGGATTCCGCAGCGGCCGGGCGACCAGTCTCCGGACGACTATTGGACACGGTCTGAAATCCGCGGCGCCGCCGTGCTACTGTGGGTCGTGATTGAAGGGGCCGGGTTGATTGGCTGGATTGGCTACCTCCTGACGAGCAGTGTTGCGCCGGCCCTGACCAGCCTGATATCCATTCTTTCGTTGATTCTGGTCTCTCCATCGCGCATCGAGGGCAATGCCTGAGCTGGATGCGGCGGTCGCCAAATACTACGCGCACGCGCCCGAAGAAGACCGCCTTCGCTACGGCGCCGCGCTGCTCGAAGAGGCGCGCACCAAGGAGCTCATCGAGCGCCACGCACCGGGACCGCCCGCGGTTGTTCTCGACATCGGGGGCGGCGCCGGTGCCTACTCCTTCTGGCTCGCCGATCTCGGCTACACGGTGCATCTCCTCGATGCGGCGCCGAGACTCGTTGCCGAAGCGCAGCGGCGCGCGGGAGAGCGGCGCTCGCTCGCTTCGACCACGGTCGGCGACGCGCGGGCGCTCGACTTCCCGGATGCCCACGCCGATATCGTCCTTCTCCTCGGCCCGCTCTATCATCTCACGGAGACGGCTGACCGCGCGAAGGCGCTGGCAGAAGCCAGGCGCGTTCTGAAGCCCGGTGGCTGGCTCTTTGGCGCGGTGATCTCGCGGTGGGCATCCGCGCTCGATGGTCTCGCGCGTGATCTGTTGCGGGATCCAAGCTTCGCGGCAATCGTCACGCGCGACCTGCAGGATGGGCAACACCGCAATCCGACCGATCGGCTCGACTTCTTCACCACCGCGTACTTCCACAAACCGTCCGACGCCGTCGAAGAGGTGCGTCGCGCCGGCTTCCAGCAGCCGCAAATCTTCGGCATTGAGGGACCGGGATGGCTCTTACAGGATGTCGAGCAGCGCATGAGCAATCCGCAGCGTCGCGCCGATCTCCTGATGGTGGCGCGGGTAATGGAAAGCGAGCCCTCGCTCATTGGGATCAGCGCGCACTTACTCGTTATCGCGAAGCAGCCATGAAACTGTATACCCAGTTGAATTTCGGCGGCAACTGCGAGGCGGCTTTTCGGTTCTATGAAAAGCACCTCGGCGGCAAGATCACGATGATGATGAAGCAAAATCAGGCACCCAACGCGTCCAAGGATGCCGGCGCGGCAATCATCCATGCGCGCATGGACATCGGCGACACCGTATTGATCGGCAACGATGTCCCGCCGGACATCTTCCAGAAAATGCGCAGTGTGTATCTGTATCTGTCCCTAAAGTCACCGGCGGAAGCCGAGCGGGTTCACAAGTTGCTGGCGGAGGGCGGCGAGATCTTCATGCCGTTGCAGGAGACATTCTACGCGACGCGATTCAGCATGCTCCGCGACCGTTTTGGGATATCCTGGACCGTCATCCACGAGCGGCCCCGCGCGGAAAGCAAGCGCGATCGCTAACGCGTGTCGAAAGTCGTCGTTCGCAGCTTCTCCGTCTCGCTCGACGGGTACGGTGCCGGCCCGAACCAGGGGCTCGACAATCCCCTGGGCGTGGGCGGGCCGGAAATCTTCGACTGGTTCTTCCACACCCGTACCTGGAAACACATGCATGGGGAAACCGGTGGCGGGCGAGGCGTGGACGAAGAGTTCGCCGCTCACGGCATGGCGGGAATCGGCGCGTGGATCATGGGCCGCAACATGTTCGGTCCGATTCGCGGACCTTGGCCCGATGACCAATGGAAGGGATGGTGGGGCGACGAGCCGCCCTATCACACGCCCGTGTTCGTGTTGACCCATCACCCGCGTGCCCCGCTCCCGATGGCCGGCGGTACGGAGTTCAGGTTTGTCACCGACGGGATTCACTCGGCATTAGAGCAGGCGCGGGCGGCCGCCGGCAACCGCGACATCCGCATCGGGGGCGGCGTGGCGACGATCCGGCAGTATCTGCGTGCCGGCCTGATCGATGAGCTGCACCTCGCCATGGCGCCCGTGCTGCTCGGTGCCGGCGAACATCTCTTCAAGGACATCGACATGCGGGCGCTCGGGTACGAGTGCGTGAAACACGCCGCGGGGGAGCGGGCCGCGACCCACGTCGTGCTGCGCAAGCGCAAGTAGCGATCGATGCCGACGCCCATCACCCATGCCACCGTCGGCTTTGCCATCGCTGCCTGGGGTCAGCAATCCCCACCGTCACGCCGTGTGTGCCTGGTTGCGGCTGCATGTGCCGCCCTGCCGGATATCGACTATTTCGGGTGGCCGGTCGCGCATCGCAGCATCACGCATTCATTGGCGTTCGCCCTCGCCGGCACCATCGTCGCGACCGCCGTTCTCTTCCGCGGCCCTCAGTGGTCGTCATCACGCGCGCGCATTGCAATGGTCCTGGGGCTCGCCTTCTTGTCGCACAGCCTGCTCGACGGATTCTCCTCGTATTCGTTTGGCATCGAGTACTTCGCACCCTTTTCCGCGCAACGATTCCGTTTCTGGTGGACGCCGTTAGGAAATTCCCAGGGACGACTCGCTCCGCAGTTAGTGCAAGAAGGCCTGGTCGTATTTCTACCAGCGCTTATTCTGAGTTGGCTGGCATTCAAGCTTCGAGGTCGTGAGCACTATCATCCTGTGCCGGCACGGTAGGCCCGCCTGGGATTACCGGACTGCCATTGCCGGCCGCGCGTTCGCTGAGTGGCGACGTGGTGAAGACCTCGCGCCCCTGGACGACCGCAGTCATCCGTCGCCGGAACTCAAGCGTCTCGCCCAAACCGCGTCCCGCTTTGTCACGAGCCCGCTCCGGCGCTCACTCGAATCGGCTCAGCGTCTCCGCCCGGACGCCGCAGTCTTTACCAGCGAGCTGTTTCGAGAGGCGGCGTCACCGTGCTCCTTTCGCTGGGGCAGGGGCGCTCATCTCAGACCCGATCTGTGGGCGGCAGTCGCGCGATCGGCCTGGTTTTGCGGGTGGTCCGAGGGAGGGGAGAGTCTCGCCGCGGCACGGGAACGTGCGTCGCGAGCCGCGGCGCTATTAACGGACCCTACCGCGACTCACGATGTGACCCTCGTGGTGGGTCACGGTATGATGAACATCCTCATCGGACACGTGCTGCGGGCAAACGGCTGGCGTGGCCCGCGAATTCCGTCGCCGCGGCACTGGAGCTTTGGCATCTATCGCCGTTAGGCGAGCGTAATCGCGCGATCGGAATACTGATGCGCAAACTCCACGTCGTGCGTTGCGATCAGCAGGCCCCGCCCCGCGGTGCATAGCCGGCGCAGCGTGGTGCCGAGCGCGCTGCGCCGCGCCTGATCGAGCGCGGCCGTGGGCTCATCCATCAGCAGCAGGGGCGGGTCGGGAGCGAGCGCCCTGGCAATCGCCACGCGCTGTGCCTCGCCACCCGAAAGTTGTCGCGGCCACGCAGCGGCTCGGCTGCCCACATCGAGCTCGGCCAACAGTTTGGTGCCGACGGTTTCGGCCCGAGGACGAGCTTGGCGAAGCACATACCGCAGCGCCAGCGTCACATTGTCGAGCGCGGTCAGATGCTCGAACAGTGCATGTGCCTGGAAGACGAGACCCACGCGCCGCCGCAGCGGCTGCAGCCGTGATTCCGGCGGCACCGGACCGGGCGCGAGCGCAAAACCGTCGATGACGATCCGCCCCGCATCAAAGGGCTGCAGCGCGGCGACTGCGCGCAGCGTGGTCGTTTTTCCCACACCAGAAGGACCCATCAACGCCACGAGCTCGCCGCGCGCGACCTCCAGCCGCAGATCGCGCAGGACGTCGCGCGAATCGTAGCGGACGCACAGGCCCTCGATCACGAGCAGTGCGCTCACGGCGCTCGGCTGCCCCAGCGGCGCTCGAGCCGCCGCGCCAGTCGCGAGAGAGGCAGTGACATGATGAGGTAGACGATCGCGCAAAGTGCGCCGGGCACCACCCAGCTCCCCACGTTGGTTGCGTAAATCGCTGTCTGCTTCGTGAGCTCGACAACCGTGATGACCGAGACGAGCGAAGAATCCTTGAGCAGGGCGACGAAGTCGTTGGTCATCGGCGCGAGCGCGTAGCGGAACGCCTGTGGGCCGCGTACCAGGCGGAGGATCTGGCCTTCGGAGAAACCGAGTGTGCGCGCCGCTTCGAGCTGGGCGCGAGGCACGGCTTCGAGCGCGCCACGATAGATCTCCGCCTCGTAGGCGCCGTAGTTCAGACCGAGCGCGAGGATCGCCGCGAGAAAAGCGGGCAGGCGCACGACACCGGCGAGTCCGTAGTAGATCACAAAGAGCTGCAAGAGGAGCGGGGTACCGCGCACAATCTCGATATAGCCAGTGGCGGTGATCCGCAGCGGCACCGATCCGTACAGACGGCCCGACGCGAGCGAGAGACCCACCACGACGGCCAATGCCATCGAGACTATCGAGAGCAGCGATGTGACAGCGGCCGCGCGCGCTAGCGAGGGCAGGTATGCGATGACGCGTGGCCGCGTTGCCGCGCCCGTTGTTGCGCCTGCCACTGGCCCCGCCCCGAATCTCAGAATCCGCTCGAACAAGGCGCCCTCCGTATCATCCCACACTTGCCAGCGCCGGAAGATCTGCTCCAGCGATCCATCGCGCATCGCTTCACGGAGCACCGCATCGATCGAATCGCGGAGCGCCGAATTCGCGCGCGCGAGCACGCCCACGTAGTGCCCCGTCGCGGCCGGCTCGGGAAGAATCGCGAATGCCGTGCCGCCGAGGCGACGCAGCGACCGCTGCGCAATGATGTGATCGAGCAGCACGGCGTCGACGCGACCTGCCACCAGATCGGCATAGGGGTGCACGTCGTCGTCGTACGAGATCGGGATGATCCCGATCGAATCGCGCGCCGCCAGCAGGAGGTCGTATGCCATCGTGGCACCGAGCGTCGCGACTCGACGTCCGCGCAGATCGGCCAACCCATGGATGCGGCGCGAATCTTCCGACCGGACGGCGAGCACTTCGCGGAATTCGAAGTAGGGGAGGGTGACGGCGTGCCGAGCGCGGCGCGCGGGCGTATCCTCGACACCGGAGAGCCCCAGCGTGAAATCGCCCCGTTCGACGGATTGATCGATGCTGGACCACTGCACCTGCACGAACTGGGCGGTGCGCGCGCCACTCAAGCCGCGCGCGATGCGTTCGGCGACTTCTACATCGAAGCCGCGGACGCGCGCGGGGTCGGCCGGATCGGCCTCGACGAAGGGCGCGCCGCCCTCGGCATCGCCGCCCCACAACAGCACGGGTTGCTGGCCATGCTGCGCCGCCAGGCTGAGCGCGAGGCTAGAGACCCGGCAGATCGCTGCTGCGATTGTCACGATTGAGATGGACGAAGGCTTCCGCCGCGGCCACTCCGATCTCGCGCCCGCGCCACTGCGCCATGATCTCGTGGTGCTCCCGCCAGATGCCCTGGCCATCCTGGCTGATGTGCGCGAACAGCGCGGTCTTCTTCTGCTCGACCACCTTCGAAATATCGATGTAGGTGTTAGGGAAGAAGCCTTCGGTCTGACTGCCGCTGTTGACTTCGAAGAAATAGAGGCGCGGCGTCTCGAGGCGCATCCAGGCGCGAATAGTGAGCATGCTGGCAACCTGATGATCCGGATGCGTGTCGATCGGCCAATGCGTCAACAGCACATCGGGCTGCTCGGCGGCGACGAGTCGCTGCATGGCGTCGAGCTGCGTCCGCGTGACCTCGGTTGCGCCGTCGATCTGTCCAAAGAAAGCGGGCTTTGCGCCCAGCGTCTTACAGGCGGCCTCCGCTTCGGCGGTGCGAATCCGCGCCGCTTCATCTAACGATTTGCCGGTAATGCCGCGTTCACCCCTCGTCAGGTAAACGATCGTCACGGCATGGCCGAGCGCCGCATAGCGTGCGAGTGTGCCGCCGCAGCCGGATTCGGGATCGTCGGGATGCCCGCCGACGCACACGACCTTGATCGGCTTCCCGGCGGGCCCGGCCGGCGTCCCAAGCGCAGGCATGATACCGGCCGCGACTGCGGCGGACCGCTGGACAAAGTCTCTTCGGCTCATCCCCGAGTCGTTCACGGAGCTATTTTGGTCGTTGATCGATGAATCCCGCAACAGGGAGGCTGCGACTAGCTCCTCAGAGCCTCCGCGAGCCAGCTCCTCGCATCCGCGTCGCCGGCCCACAAGGCAGGCCCGAGCGGCGAACCGAGAAAGATCAACGTTCCCTGTCCCATTTGGCGTCGCAGTGCGACCGGCAGATCGTCCGCCCGAGCGATGACGTCTGCATTGTTGTCAGCGAGGGGTGTGACCCAACTGAAATCGCGCAGCATGGTACGCGACGGCCAGTAGTAATCGACGTAGGGACTGCGTCTCGGCCAGAGGGGAACCGGCGCGAGAACCCGAAGTCGCAACGCGTCGCATAGCACCTGCCGTTGCGCAGTGACGTCCTCTCGATCGGCGAATCCAGCCGCCGATTCCAGGACGACGAGATCTCCGGCGCGCAGTGCCGTCACGATCCTGTGCTGCGCCGGTGGAGAAATCCGGCCGGCCGCGGGCACAATCAGCACTGACCGTGAAGGGCTAGCGGCGGTGTGCGAAAGTGCGGCGGTGTATCCGGTGATTGACTCGCGCAGCCTACAATCTTGAGCGAGGTCCAGCAGCTCAATCACACCATGGCGCGGCCGCTCGACGAGTGCGGGCAGCGCGATCATGCTCGCGCTGCAGGCCAGGAACTCGCGGCGACTCAGCGCCATGTCAGAGCCGCCCCGCAATGAAGCGATCCATCGCCTGCGCCGTGTCGTAGAACTGCTGATCGGGCGCGTAGCGGTAGCGGGCCTCCATCTCGGCGACCAACCAGCCGTCGTAGCGCACCTTGGTCAACGCGGCACGGATGGCGGGCCAATTGTTGTCACCGAGAAAGAGATTCGTGTACACGCTCTGATCACCGCAGCGCCCGCGATGTCGCATCACATCCTTGAGGTGAATGCGGGTGATGCGCGAGCCGTGCATCTCGATCCACTGCTCGGCGAAACCGGTGTCGTGGATGTTGCCGACGTCGAGATGAATTCCCACCGCCGGACTGCCGACGTCGTTGAGAAATTCGGAGAATTCGCGCGGGCTGATGAGAAAACGCTGCTCCGAGTTGCAGTTCTCGCACCCGATCTTGACGCCGGCGCGCGCGGCTGTGTCACCGAGTGGTTTCAGCGTCTCGAGACAGCGTTGGTAGACCTCGTTGTAGGGGACTTCCTCGGTCACGAGTCCGGCGACTACCAGGATGGCGTCCGTGCCGAGAAGGACCGCGGTCTCGATCTGACGCTCGACGATGCGAGTGGCCTGCGCGCGAGCTGCCGGATCGCGCGCAGAGAGTGGCGTCGCCCAATGCAAACCGGTCGACACATTGGAGACGACAAGGCCGGCATTCTCTACCTTGCGCCGGAGCTGCTGCACCTGGACGTCGGCGGTGGTCATCTGGAACCAGGGCATGTCGCCCAGCCAGAGCTCGATGCCGTCGTAGCCCGCCTTCTTGACGAGATCGAGGCCGCGCTCGAACCCCCCGAACCCCCACTCCTTGGGGATCATGTTGTCGCCGATCGCCTTCTTCATGGCGGCTCCATTTGTATTATGACCTTTAGTGCACCCATCCTTCCGCTCGCGACAACGCTATACGACAATACGGAATGCGGCTAATCGTAGCAGTCCTGCTCGCGGCCCTGGATAACAGTTTCTCCTGCCAGGCCCCGCCCACGGACCCGGTTGTCACGTCGTGTGCGGGCGATTCCGTAAGCATGCACGTCGCGAACAGCCAGACACCGTTCTTCACGTGGATGCCGGACTGCGGGGTCGCATTCCTCATGGTGTTCGCGGAGACGGGCAACTCCACCGCATGGACCGTCTATGCGCAGAATTCCGCCGCCGAAAACCCCATCTCGTCTGGCGTTCGTTATGGCCGCACACCGTTCAATTCCAGCAGCATCACGGGCCCGGATCAGCTGCAGCATGGCGTCGCCTACGTTGTCCAGGTCGCGCGGATGATCTGCAAGTCTGGAACACCGTGCCGGCTCGTTCCCGCGGGGGAGGCGCGCTTTCAACCCTGATGCGCATCTATGACTTCGATCCGCGGATGGGCCGGCCGGTCCCCATGTTCCAGAGTCGCGCAGCGCAGGTCGCCGAGCTCGGCGAGGGCCGCGGTGAATCCCACGCGTTTTTGGTGCGCTTCGAGCAGGGCGGCGTCATCGGTCCCCATCCGGCCGAGTTCGGGCAATTGTTCGCGCCGATGGAAGGCAGCGGGTGGATCGAGGGGGGCGACGGCATGCGACACGCGATCCGGCCCGGCCAGGTGGCGTTCATCGAGCGCGGGGAGACCCACGCTAAAGGAAGTGATGGCGGCATGATCGCACTCATGATCCAGATTCGCGATTTCACCCCCCTGCGGATCGCGGTCCGACGGGCTCAGGATTTGGATCTCCAGCGCTGATCCCCGCACGTGACGCTCTCGCGCGGCTGCGCGAGGGCAACCGCCGCTTCGTCCAGAATCACCAGGGCCCGCCGGCGCGACCCGGTACCAGCCAGCGGCCGTTTGCGATTGTCCTCGGCTGTTCCGACGCCCGCGTGCCGGCGGAATTGATCTTCGGTCAGGGGTTCGGGGACTTATTCGTCATCCGGGTGGCCGGCAACATCGTGGCTCCCTCACAGATCGGCAGCGTCGAATTCGCGGCCGAGCTGTTCGGGATTCGGCTGGCGGTCGTACTCGGACACACGGAGTGCGGGGCCGTGACCGCGACATTACAAACACTGCGGCAGCCCCAGGGAGAGCAGTCGCCGAACCTGCGCGCCATCGTCGATCGGATCCGGCCGGCGATTGAACCGTTGATCTCGACTTCAGCGCCGCAGTCAGACGCCGATCTTCTCGCCAGCGCGATACGCGCCAATGTGCGAGCGTCCGTCGAGCAGTTGCGACACGGCTCGGCTCTCCTCGAACGCCGCATCGAACGCGACGGATTGTTGGTGATTGGAGCGGAGTATTGTCTCGAGACGGGTGCGGTGGAATTCTTCGACGGAGCACCAATCGGGTAATCACAAATCGCGTGGCATTAATGCCGCGACTCATCGCGCCGCGACGGGTAATTGGACTCATGGCTACGACGATTGATGCGGCGCTCGCACGCTATGAGTCGCTGTGGACTGCCACCGCAGAGATGCCCGTCTATCCTCAACTCGATCGCAATATCATTGCGGATGTCGTCATCGTCGGCGCTGGTCTAGCCGGAATCTCTGTTGCGTATCATCTCGCGGAGCTCGGTTGTAAGGTCGTCGTTCTGGACGACGGACCTATTGGCGGCGGTGTTACGAGCCGCACCACGGCGCATCTCACGTGCGCGATGGATAACACCTATGGGGTCGTCGAGAGCCGGCGCGGCACCGCCAATGCCCGGCTCGCAGCGGAGAGCCATCGCAGCGCGATCGATCGCATCGAGCGCATTGTAGAGCGCGAGAACATCGACTGCGATTTCGAACGCCTGGACGGATATCTGTTTCTCCCGCCGGGGGAGAAAATCGCAACGCTGGATGACGAGCTGGCGGCGGCCCGCCGAGCGGGCGTCCCGGTCAAGCGGCGCAAGCGTGCCCCGCTCGACTGCTTCGATACCGGGCCGTGCATACACTATCCCAATCAGGCGCGCTTTCATCCGCTCAAATACCTCGCGGCACTCGCCCGGGCGATCGAGCGCAACCATGGGCAGCTGTTCACGGGCACGCACGTCGACAAGATAGAGGGCGGCAAGCATGCGAGCGTTGCGGCGGGCGCGCTGACGGTCTCGGCAAGCGCCGTTGTGGTCGCTACGAACGCCCCGATCAACACCCGGCTCTTCCTCCAGACCAAACAGGCGCCGTATACGACCTATGTCATCGGCGCGCGGGTGCCGGCGCGGTCCGTGCCGGCGGGTCTCTACTGGGACATGGACGATCCGTACCACTACGTGCGGCCGCATCCGATCGACGATGATTCCGATTCCGACATCCTCATTGTGGGCGGGGAGGATCACAAGACCGGGCAGGCGGACGACATGGACAAGCGGCACGGGCGACTCGAGCGTTGGGCGCGCAAGCGTTTCCCAATGATCGATGACATCGCATTCCGCTGGTCGGGCCAGGTCATGGAATCAATGGACGGACTGGCATTCATCGGCAAGAATCCGGGATTCCCGGACAATGTCTACGTCGTCACGGGCGACACCGGAATGGGCATGACGCACGGCACGATCGCCGGGATGTTGATCAGCGATCTGATCTTCGACCAACCGAACAAGTGGGAGAAGCTCTACGATCCTGCTCGCAAACCGCTACGCGCCGCCGGTAAGTTCTTGAAGGAGAATGCGAACGTGGCGCGCCAGTATTCCGATTGGGTGCTCAGCGGCGATGAGGAGACGACCGACGACCTCGCCCCGGGGGAAGGGGCGGTGATTCGCGATGGCCTAAAGAAGATCGCGGCGTATCGCGATGCATACGGAGCCTTGCACGAGTTCTCCGCCGTCTGCCCCCACCTCGGCTGCATTGTCCAGTGGAATTCGATGGAGCGGACTTGGGACTGCCCGTGCCATGGATCCCGCTTCGACAAGCTCGGCACGGTGATCAACGGCCCCGCAAACAGGGGACTTCACACCGCAAACGGATAAGTCTGTGGCATTCCCTCGCGTTCTGAGACCGGCAGCGGGTCTACCGCGTGCGTCTCGTCGAACCAGATCCATTCATCGAATTGGCGCGGCAGCATCGCATGGAAATAATGGCTCTGGAGCTCCGTCTCGGGCCGGTAGATGACGCCGATGGCGCGCTCGAGCCGCTCCGGGCCCAGCTCGCGGCGGATCGCGGCATTGCCGGTCCGCAGTGGCAGGAGAAACGCCGGAACCTCGCTCTCGTGACACAGCCGTTCGTAGCTGCGCTCGTGCGCCGGCCGCACGCGTTTGATCTCCATCGGTCCGTCCCAATCCGACGCGGCGGCGACGCTGCCGTGATCGGTCCCGAATCCCACGAGATACGCGTCCTCTCCAAACCGGCTGCGCACCAACTGGCCGATGTTGTATTCCCCCCGGGCCGACATCTCAGTCCAGGCCGCATCGCCCAGGTGCGAATTGTGCGCCCAGACAACCGCGCGCCCCTCCGTGCCGCGATGGCGCAACACGGCTTCGAGTGTCTCGAACATGTGCTGGTCGCGCAGATTCCACGACTGCGCCGAGCCATAGTACATGACCCGATAGTATTCCTCGGCGTGCGCGATGAGGTCGGCGTTACGCACGGCGTCGAAGAGCCGCTCGGGATCGTGCTGCGACAACTGCATCCGCTTGCGGAGCATATCGCCCAGCATAGCCACGACGGCTTGCTCGCATGCCTCGTAGCGGCCCGACAGCACCGCGGCGCCATAGGCCGCGGGGTCCTGTTGCCACGGGGCAAGGCAGCCGTACCGGTGGCGGGCGACGCGCGCCGCTTCCGGATCGACATCGTCGAGATACCGGAGGACCGACCCGATGGAGCGGTGCAGGCTGTAGAGATCGAGGCCATAAATGCCGGCGTGTCGCGCCGAGTCGGTGAGCTGATCGTTGTACTCTTTCACCCAATCGACGAAAGCCATCACCTGACGATTGGCCCACATCCATGTTGGGAAACGGTCGAAGGCCCGTTCAGGATGCGGCTCTACGGTCGTGCTGCGGACGTATCGATCCAGGCGCTGCGCTTCCGGCCAGTCGGCTTCGAGCGCCACGATAGTGAACCCCTTCCGCTCGATGAGGGCTCGCGTCAACGCGGCGCGCATCAGATAGAACTCCGCGGTGCCGTGAGAGGCTTCGCCCAGACAAACGACGCGTGCCTCGCCCACGCGGTCGAGCAACGGCTCCAGATCGGCGCTGTCGATGTCGTCGAACGGCTCGGCATGGCGCGCGATGAGCGCCGGGAGATTCGGCGGAGCGGGGCGAGCGGGCGGCGCCGCGGGCACGACCGGCGTTGGAGTCTCACCGGGCGACCAGCCGGCGACACCAATCAACGGGACGAAGGCCACCGGTCCCAAATCATCTTCCTGCCAGTTGTTCTCGGCCGTCCGGCGAATGCGACGGAGATTTTGCACGCGCGGCGTGGCGCCAACCGGGATGACGAGCCGGCCGCCGATCGCCAGCTGTTCCTTGAGGGCGGACGGGACACTTGGGCCGCCCGCTGCTACCATGACCGCATCGAACGGCGCATGCTCCGGCCATCCCAACGTGCCGTCGCCCTGTTTGATGTGCACATTGGTGTACCCGAGCCGTTGACAGCGTTCGGACGCGGCGCGCGCGAGGCTGGCATGCCGCTCGATGCCGTACACATCCGCGGCGACGCGGCTCGCGACCGCCGCCGCGTAGCCCGACCCGGTTCCGACGTCGAGCACCCGGTCTCCGGCGCGCAGCTCCAGGGCTTCCAGCATCAGCGCCACGACGTACGGCTGCGAGATGGTCTGGGACTCGTCGATCGGCAGGGGCGTGTCTTCGTACGCAAATTCAACCAGCTCCTGCGGCACGAATGCGTCGCGCGGCACCTCGCCCATCGCGCGCAAGACATTCGCGTCGCGAATGCCACGGGCAATAAGCTGGCGTTCGACCATCGCGTGTTGTGGGGAGGAAGTACGCGTCGCGGGCACAGGTTCCTCGGCAGGTCATCAAGACACGCGATCTTACCCCGCCCCTCGCTCATCGCGCCCCATGGGAATTAACCCTTAGCTTACGGCACATGGCACCACGCGCTGCAACGCCGGAGCCGGTAACGCGCACCATCGCGGGTCACGAGATCACGATCTCGAACCCCGGCAAGATTCTCTTTCCGAAGCCCAAGTACACCAAGCTCGATCTCGTGAACTATTACCTCGCGGTTGGAGACGGTGCGCTGCGAGGAGCCGGTGGCCGGCCCAACATGCTGGTGCGATTTCCGAACGGCATCGCGGCCGGCTCGTTCTATCAGAAGCGCGCGCCCGAGTCGCGACCGCCGTGGATCGACGTCGTGACGCTGCGCTTCCCGTCCGGTCGCACCGCGGATGAGGTCGTGCCGCGAGATGCGGCGTCGCTGGCGTGGCTCGCGAACCTCGCGTGTCTCGAGCTGCATCCCCACCCGGTCCGAGCGGAAGATCTCGATCATCCCGATGAGCTGCGCGTCGATCTCGATCCGGTGCCCGGGATCAAGTGGCCACAGGTCCGGCAAGTGGCGCAGATCGCGCGCCAGGTGTTGCAGGATTTCGGCCTCGTCGGCTGGCCCAAGACCTCCGGCTCGCGCGGCATGCATCTGTTCGTGCGGATCGAGCGACGCTGGGGATTCGATGAAGTCCGCCGCGCGGCACTGGCACTCGCGCGCGAAGTCGAGCGGCGCGCGCCCACCCTCGCGACGAGCAAGTGGTGGAAGGAAGAGCGCCAGGGCGTGTTCGTGGATTACAATCAGAACGCCAAGGACCGGACCGTCGCGTCGGCGTATTCCGTGCGACCGACTCCCGACGCGCGCGTGTCGGCGCCGCTCGACTGGGAGGAAGTGGCGCTCGCGGATCCCGCGGATTTCACGCTGGCGACGATGCCGAAGCGGTTCGCCCAGATCGGGGACCGGCACGCCGAGATAGACGAGCACGCGGGATCGTTAGAGGGTCTGCTCGAGCTATCGGCCCGCCAGGAACACGAAGGGCAGGGCGATGCGCCCTGGCCGCCGCATTATCGCAAGCAGCCCGGGGAACCGCCGCGCGTGCAGCCATCAAAAGCGAAAGCGCGGGCCGAGCGGTATCCCCTGATCGAGGTCAGCACCGGCAAGGATAAGAAAGAAGCGCTTGCGGGGCTCGCGAAGTGGAAGAAGCGCCACGCGCGCGTGGCGAAATTTCTCAAACCCGCCGATGTGCTCGTGGAC
>DASZNX010000421.1:0-1862 GCA_035551075.1 Gemmatimonadales bacterium
CTCGGGGCAATGCGATCTCCCTCCGATACTCGGCACAAACAGCATCCCCACCTTGCAGCGCGCCGCAAGGATCTGCGCGTCGTGTCCCGCCCCACTCACCATTTCAGGAGCCTCCACG
Source organism: Gemmatimonadales bacterium (assembly GCA_035551075.1). GTDB lineage: Bacteria > Gemmatimonadota > Gemmatimonadetes > Gemmatimonadales > GWC2-71-9 > 20CM-2-65-7. Next base: position 119 of record DASZNX010000421.1, read on the forward strand.
TCGCAGTCCTGGGCGGCGCGCGCCAGCAACCGGCGGATCTCTGGATCCATCGGTACAGGAGGCCGCTCCTGGAGCGTGCGGATCGCGACGCCGAGCGAGCGCTCCGCGGCAATGGTGGAGCATAGCGAGCGGATGCGCTCCTCGAGGCCGCGACGCGCGCCGAGGTCGGCATGACGGAGATCGACTGTGAAGACGGCGCGTCCGGGAATCACGTTGATCTGATCGGGCTCCACCAGCAGTCGCCCGACCGTTGCGACGGCCGGCCGGCCCAGCGAGCGCGCGAGCGACTCGATCGCGTGGATCATCGCTGCCGCTCCCGCGAGCGCGTCATGGCGCAACTCCATCGGCGTGGTCCCGGCGTGATCCGCGCGCCCCGTGACGCCGACCTCGAGATGCGCGGTGCCGACAATCGCACTGACGACGGCGAGCGGCGTCCCGGACGTCTCCAGCACGGCCCCCTGCTCGATGTGCAGCTCGACGAATGTGCTGATGTCCTCGCGGGCAGCCGCCCTGATCGTTCCGGCATCGAGGCCGCGCTCACGCATCGCGGCCGCAATCTCCGGATCGACGCGATCGATCGCGCCGGTGATCGCGCGTGATCCCCAGAAGTTGGTGGTGAATCGCGAACCCTCCTCCTCGCAGATCGCCACGACCTCGAGAGAGAGTTTGGGTCTGCCATGGGTTTCACGCAGCGACTCCACGGCCGCCAATCCCGCCACGATGCCGAGCGCGCCATCGAGCCGGCCACCGTGCCGCACCGTGTCGATATGGGACCCGGTGACGATTGCTTTTCCTTTGTCTGTGCCTTCAGCACGACCCCACAGATTGCCGGCAGCATCACGCCGAGTTTTGAGACCGGCCTCTTTCATCCAGCGCTCGACGCGCTCCACCGCGGCGGCCCAGGCCGGGCTGTACAGCGGGCGAAAGGTCCCACCATCGGGAAGCGCTCCAATGGCGTACAGCTCATCCAGTCTCTTTTCCAGGACGCTGGTCATCGGTGTGGCTTCACGAGCCGACCCCAACCCGGCCTCCCGATCACCTGGCCGTCAACAAAAACCGTCGTGCCCCGGACGACCGTTCTCACGACTTTCCCGGTGAATTGATGGCCGATATATGCACTGACGCCGCTGCGAGTGTGCAAGTGCTCGGGTCCAAACGTCCAGCGAATGCGGGGGTCCACTAGAGCGAAATCGGCGTCCGCACCGACGGCAATCACGCCTTTGCGCGGAACTAACCCGAAGAGCTGCGCCGGTGCGGTTGCCGTGAGGTGCGCGATCTGCTCGAACGGCAATCCATCCGACATCAAAACTGGAAGCGTCGCCTGGATGCCCGCGACACCACCCCACGCCTGCCAGATATCGCGCGCGCCTTTTTCTTTCGCGGCGGCGGGGCAGGGAGAATGGTCGGACGCGATCAGATCGACGCGTCCGGCGCGCACGGCTTCCCAGAGTGCCGCTCGGGTTGCGGCATCCCGAATCGGCGGTGCGCACTTGAGCGCGGGACCGATTCGTTCGAAATCGTCTTCCGTGAATGCCAGATAGTGCGGACATGTCTCGGCACTGATCGCCACACCCCGCTGGCGGGCGTCATCGATGGCCTGCAGCGCCTCGAGTGAGCTGACGTGGACCACGTGTACGCGCGCGCCTTTTCCGGCCGCACGCATGGCCTCGAGCACCTGCAGGACGGCCGTATGCTCGGCAACCGGCGGGCGGGCGTGGCACCACGCGAGACGGTCTACACGACC
>DASZNX010000422.1:0-1740 GCA_035551075.1 Gemmatimonadales bacterium
GCAGCATGACGCGCCAGAACACGGACCACTCCCCTGCACCGTCGAGACGAGCCGCTTCCTCCACTTCGCGAGGCAACGCGGTGAACGTCTGGCGCATGAGCAAGATGCCCGCAACCGAGACGAGCTCGGTTGAGACAAGCCCTGGGTACGTGTCGATCCAGCCCAGCTGCTTCATGAGAAGAAACCGCGGAATCACGAGGAGAATGGCGGGCAGCGCCAGGGTTGCGAGGATGATCGCGAAGAACCCATCGCGACCGGGGAATCGCATGCGCGCGAACGCATATCCCGCAGCGGCACTGGTGAGCACCTGCCCGATCATGACACATCCCGCGAGCACGCCGGTATTCAGGATGACCCGCTCGTACGGGAGTCCTTCCAGCGCAGCCAGGTAATTCGCGATCGTGGGCGCGTGAGGCAGGAGCGGAGGCGGCCAGCGCAACAGCTCGGTCTCACCCATGAATGAGACGGAAACCATATAGAGGAAGGGCGCCACCATCACCGCGGCGAGTAACGTCAGCGCGATCGCGGCCGGCCAGCGCTTACGCATGGCGAGACACTCGACTGAGCAGTCTCAGCTGCGGCCAGCGGAGAATGAGCACGATCACGAATACCACCAGGGCGAGCGCGCTCGCGACGCCGACTGCCGGCTGCGATCCTCGCGATCCCCAACCCAACTCATAGATCCGATGCACCAGCACTTCGGTCGAGCGCTCAGGGAGCGGCCCGCCCTGAGTCAGAACCGCCACGAGCGTGAAGACCTGAACGGCGCTGATGAAACCCGTTACCAGCGCGAGCCACAGGTACGGCGAGAGCAACGGAAGCGTGACGCGCCGAAATCGGCGCCATACGCCGGCGCCATCGACTCGCGCGGCATCGATGTACGATCGAGGGATTCGTCGCAGGCCCGCCAGCAGGACCATCATCTGCCCGCCGATGTGCGCCCACACCGACACGATCATCAATGCGGCGAGCGCGGTCGCTGGATTGCTCAACCAATCGTATCTCCCGAGGCCACGTGTTCCCGTCTGATAGAGAAGCTGCCAGATGAGCGCAATCGCGACGACCGAACAGACATAAGAGGAGAGGAAGGCTCCGCCGAGCAGTCGTCCACTCCAGTGGTGGCGATGGGCGTCGACGAGGAGAGCGGCGACGAGCGCGAGGAGCACCGACACCGGCACGTACAACGCGTAGATGAAGGTGTTGCGGATCGTGATCTCTGTAGCCGGATCATCCAACACCGTTCTGAAGTTCGCGAGCGAGATGCCGGCCTGACCGTCGTGCGCAGCGAGATAGAAGGTGAAGAGCACCGGACCAAGCGTGAAGATCAGCAGGTGCAAGGCGGTGGGCGTGAGGAATCCCCACGCGATCGCCGTCTCGCGACGCCGTCGCACCGGCGTGCGCTCGCCCCAGCGCAGGAGAAGAATGACGAGCGGACCGAGCAACGCGGTCGGGAGCACCACCACGATCCAGCGGGGCGCCTTGAGCTCCGCCGGCACGGCCCGCAATTCGACCCATCGCCCCGAACCGATCAGGATGGCCACAACCGCGCGCTGCGCGCCGTCGATCTGAACGCGCCGCGGCGCCGCTTCCGCCGGCTCGCCAGGCACGAGCTCCGCTTCCGGATCCTGCACCAGCGCCGCGAGATCGCTCACATTCACGCGAACGCCGGGCGGCGGTATTCGCGCCGCGGCTTCCACGATCAATCGCCGCGCGTCCACGAGCCACCGATCGGTGCTGCTC
>DASZNX010000423.1:0-12999 GCA_035551075.1 Gemmatimonadales bacterium
GGCGTTTCCGCGGCGTGCGTATGAACGACGGCGCCGGTCTTTTCCGCCAGGTCGCTGACCGCCCGCAGCAGCGGACCCGTGCAGCTCGGGGCGAAGCGCGGGGCAAAGCAGTAGCGCAACCGTCCCGCGGCGGCGCCGTGCCAGCGCTCGCAGAGATCCGCGCTCTCGGACAGCGCTCGATCCGTGGGTTCGCGTAGCGACGCGGGATTCGCTGCGGCGTCCATCAGGCATTTGCCGGCCGTGGCGCGGATACCGATCGATTCCAATGCCTCGAACGCGGCGCCGGTATGTCGCACACTCTCCATGTCGAGAATCGCCGTCGTGCCGCCCAGGAGCAGCTCGGCGGCGCCGAGCATGGCGGAGGCGTGGATCGAGTCTTCGGTGTGCGCCGCCTCGAGCGGCCAGATCCGCTGCGCGAGCCAGCTCTCGAGCGAGAGGTCGTCGGCGAGTCCGCGGAAGAGGGTTTGGCAGAGGTGGATGTGGGCTTGAACCAAGCCGGGAAGGACGACAAGTCCACGACAATCGATGAGAGTGGGTTTTGCCCGTCCACCGGCCCCGTCCGCCCGTCCGATTTTTTTGATGACACCATTCTCCACCAGCACATCCGCATCCAGGATGCGACGTGCGCTGTCCATCGTAATTACGCGACCGCCTCGCAGCAGCAGCGGTTTGTTCAAGGAGGCGTCGTCAGAACGGCTGTCACATCAGGTGGATATTCGCGGGCGGGTGGTAGCCGCGCTGTCGTCGGACGGCAGGTCGAAATAGGCCTCGACTTCGTCGAGCAGCTCGTCCTCGTCATACACACCCGCGAGAATCCGCTCGGCCGTGCCCGGCTCGATCAGCACGTACCCGAACGGATAATCGATGCCCGACAAGACGATAGTCCTGCGCTGGCGATTGGGCAGCGCGACGTAAATCGTCTCGGCATTCGTCGGCAGCAGCTTGATGTTGTGGCGCTGCAACGTCGGCGCGACGCTCTCGGTCGTGTTGTTCAGGTCGTCGAGAGCCTGGGCCTGATCATCCGCCGAGAAGGAGTCGGCCGCGGGTAGCCAGAAAACGATGACTGTCGGGCCCGTGATCACCCGCGGCTTGAGCAACGCGCTGTCGGCCGAATCGCGCGGTGAGTCTTCCGGAATACTCAGCGTGTCGACGGCGCTGGTGATGACCGTCTCGTCCTGGCTATGATGACGACATGCCGCGAGCAATACGAGAGTCCCGAGGAGCGTTGCCGAGCGCATCGGCAACAATATACTTACGGAATGACATCGCCCGTTTCACCCGTCGGCTCTTCGCCTGTCCCCCCCGCCGCTCCCGCCCCGCCGCGGCGTCACCACTGGATCGTGCGCCTCACTCATTGGGCCACGTTTCTGTTGCTCCTCGGAATGATCGCCAGCGGGTTGCAGATCTACGGCGCGTACGCGCGCTTCGGCGATCGCGGCGGACCGTACTATGTCAATGCTTTCGAGAATCACGCATTTCCACTGTGGAGCCGGCTTGGCGGCTGGTTGGCCGGCGGGCTGAATTGGCACTTTACGTTGATGTGGCCGTTCATCGCCGCGGGCCTGCTGTACCTCGGGTACCTCGCGGCGAGCGGCGAATGGCGCTCTCTGCTGTTCCGGCCCCGTGACATTCGCGGCGCGATCGAGATGCAGAAGTACTACCTGCGGCTGCGTAAGGACCATCCTCCACAGGGCAAGCACAATCCGCTCCAGAAGCTCGCGTACACAGTCATCATTCTGCTCGGCGCGCTCTCCGTGCTCACCGGCTTCGCGATCTACAAGCCCACGCAACTCTCCTGGCTCACCGCGCTCTTCGGCGGCTTCCAGGCGGCGCGGTACTGGCATTTCTGGGCGGTCTGGATTTTTGTGGCATTTCTAGTCGTCCATGTCGTGCTCGTCTTCGTCGTCGATCCGGCGTCATTGCGGGCGATGATTTCAGGACGGTATCGGGGGAGGTTTCCGAGCCATGATTAATCATGATGCACGTCGGCATGACGGCACCCCTCGCTTCGCGAGGGGAGTAGATCGACGAGGATTTATCCGACTTGGCGCGGCAGCCGGAATGGCATCCATGGTGGCGGCATGCGGCTGGGACGGCGGCAACGCCATACGGCCGGCGCTCCTCGACGTCAGTCGGTTCAACGATTGGTTGGGAGAGAAAGTCTTCTTCTCGCGGCATCGGCTTGCGCCGCAATACGCCGTCAGCGAGCGCTCGGCACACTTGCCCAGTTATTTCATTTCGCCCGACATGCCTGTCCTGGACGATCCGGCAATGTGGCGTTTCACGATCGGCGGCCTCGTGCGCACCCCGTTGTCGCTCTCGCTCACCGATCTGCAGGCGATGCCGCGCGCGACGTACACCGTCAAACATCATTGCGTCGAGGGTTGGAGCGCGATCGCGACCTGGCATGGCGTGCCGGTTTCCGCGATCGCCGAGCGCTGCCAGCCGCTCCCCGCGGCGCGCTATATCCGGTTCGACTCCTTTGATTCCGGTTACTCGAACGGGTGGGACATGGCGAGTGCCATGCATCCACAAACGATTCTCGCGTACGGCATGAACGACAATCCGCTACCGGCCGCGCACGGCGCTCCGCTGCGCCTCTATTCGCCCACCAAACTCGGCTACAAGATGACCAAGTATCTCGTCTCGATGACGTTCACGGCCGAGCGTCCCGGCGGATATTGGGAGGAGCAGGGATATCCGTGGTTTGCGGGGGTGTGATCTAGGAAATCCGCAGCGCGCGCTGGCAGTACCGGAATGCCACTTCAGTCGGCACCTGCCAGCGTCCCGTCGTGTCGAGCTTCTGTGCCCGTCCGCAGTCGGGACAGACACCCTCCGCCGCGGCTACGATCTGTTTCGCGCCCAGACGGTCGAAAAACGTGTACGCGCCGTACAGCGCGAACGAGGGCACGAGCAGAAAGTGAGCAACCGGAATGAAGATGCTGCCGAGGGCCGCGCCCCAGAATGTCGCCAATCCTTTGATCGCCCGGCGCACGCGCTCTCGTTTGTCGAATGAGCGAACCGTAACCGTCGCAGTCGTGGGTGTGGGACTGTATCCTTTCAGTTGATAACTGTGCGTCTCAGTCATTCCGCTATTCTCCTGTAGCAATTTCCCTTCGACGACGACTGCCGATCTTGCCGCGCAGTGCTTTGATGCGGCTGCTGATCCAGCCGGTATCCCGAGCCTGCTCCTCCTGGCTCGCACGCAGCCAGACAGCCATCACGCCGGCGCGTCCCAGGAGGCCGAGCAGCCGCCCGGGATCGGCGCGGTCGACGACCGGTAGCCGGCCGATGTCGTGCGCGATCATCTTGGCCGTCGCTTCCTCCACGAGCTCGTCGGGATGCGCCACCACGAGTCGCTTGCTCGCGAGGTCCAGGACGCTCGCCACCTCGCCGTCCTCACGTTCGAGCGCCCGCACGAGGTCACCACGCGTCACCAGCCCGACCAGACGCTCGGCGTCGTCCACGACCAGCCATTCCTGCCGCCGAGCCAGGACCGGATCTTCGTCCGCGAGCCGCTGAAATAGCCCGTTGACCGGGAGGGACGCCGGGACCGTGGGCAGATCTTTCTCCATCACCTCGGCGACGCGGAGCAGGTGCAGCGGATTCACGATGTACTCACGCGAGATGTGAAGCCCGCGCCGGGCGATCTTCTCAGTCAGGATCGAACGCTTCATGAGGAGGACCGTGACGGCATCCGCCGCAAATGCGGCGATCAGCAGTCCGGGGAGCAGATTGACGTCGTGCGTGGCCTCGAGCAGGAAGGCGATCGCCGTAAACGGCGTGCCCATGGCGCCCGCCATCATCGCGGCCATGGCGAGGGTCCCCCACAGTCCCGTGTCGCCCGAAGGGAACAGCGGCGCGACCAGCGCTCCCAGTGCGCCGCCCATGATGAACAGCGGAGCGAGCACGCCGCCTGAATGTCCCGATCCTAGCGACACCGCCCAGATCACGGCTTTCGTAATCAGCAGGCCGAGCAACAACATGCCAACCAGACGGCCATTCAAGAGGTCGCGGATGACGTCGTATCCGACGCCCAGCGCGCGCGGATAAAAGAGGCCGCCGATTCCCACCACGATCCCGCCGATAGCCGGCCACCACATCCAATGAATCGGAAGCTTCTCGAATGTGTCCTCGGCGGCGTAGACAAGTCGCGTGACCAATCCTGCCGCGAATCCTGCCAGCAAACCGAGAACCAGCGCGCCACCCAGCGCGTGCAGGGGCATCGCTGCGTGAGGAGTCGTGAGAAATACGGGACCCGCACCAATGAGCGGAACGCGGAGCGCAGCGGCAACGGCGGCGGCGCTCGCGACCGGGATGAAACTCCTGGGCTTCCACTCGAAGAGTAGCAGCTCGACCGCAAGCAAGACCGAAGCGACAGGTGCGGCGAAAATTGCCGCCATGCCGCCCGCGGCGCCCGCGACGAGCAGCGTCTTCCGCTCGGCTGCCGACATGTGGAATGACTGGGCGAACAGCGATCCGAACGCGCCGCCCGTCATGATGATCGGACCTTCGGCGCCGAAGGGCCCACCGGTGCCGATGGCAAGCGCCGACGACACCGGCTTCAGCACCGCGACGATGGGCTCCATGCGGCTGCGGCCCATGAGAATCGCTTCCAGCGCTTCGGGAATGCCGTGGCCCCGGATCTTCTCCGATCCGTATCGGGCCATGAACCCGACGATGAGCCCACCAATCACGGGAACGAACACCGCCAGCAGGCCGAGATGATGCCCCGCCGGCGAGACGTCGGCGACGGAAAGCCGCTGATAATAGAAGAGATTGGTGAACAGGTTGATCAGCTTGGTGAGCGCCAGCGCAACGAACGCGCTGGCGATGCCGATTACTCCCGCCATGAGCGTCAGGACGAGCACGCGGGGGTTGGCGGTAAAATCGCCCCGCCTCGTTTCAGCTACCGCAGTCATGTGTTTCGCAATGTACACCGGGGGAGAAGCAGGTTGCCCGTTACTCTTCCTCGGGGCGCCGCGGATGTTTTTCGCGCCGCCGGTACGCCTTTTTGGAACGGTGGACCTTATGGGAGGGCGTCCTCAGCCGTTCCTTCACCGGCGCGTCGGGATTCGGCACGCGGATCGTGACCTTCTCTTTCTCGCGCTTGCGGCTCACGCGCGGAGGCGCCGCCGGATCTGCCGGGCGTGGTGGCGCGCATGAATGACGTGGAAGCGCATCCACTCCTCGATCGTCAGGTCACCCAGGCGGGGGTGCTTCACGAACAGATCGGCGCGCCGTTCCGGTAACAGCGCCCGGTCCACCTGATCCCACAGCTCGATTCCGGTGAGAAAGTGCGCCTCGGCCTTCGAGCGGCTCACGTCCGGCGCGGGAATCGTGCGTTCCGGCGCTTTGCGGCCCGGCGGAAACCAGTGCAAACCGAAGATGAGGAACCACGCGACCTGCTCCGCGGGTGTGCGGCGGCGGCGCGACATCGGCGCATGATGCACACGCTTGTGAAATGTTTCCGCGCTCATGTTGAGACCGAGCGCGAGGTGCTCGACGATCTGCGCGGGCGTCCACCGCCCCACCGGGCCACGCTCCCACTCACTGTCGCTGCGATCGCGCAACGGACCCAGCACCAGCGCGGGTAGCTCCGCGAGTCGCTGGTGAGGCGAAAGTGTCATCGCGAGGGGACCTGCGTGCCACTAGTTTCTAACCGACCCGACATGCGGGGAATCTGCGAGTGAACGTGTTGCGCCGCCACCCAGTTGCGATTGCGCTCGTCATCCTGCTGCTCGCGACCGCGATTCACCCGCTGCCGTCTCTGGTCGACGCCATCACCGGCTCGGCGCCGGGCGGTGTGGACCTCGACCGCCCCACGCTCTACGTCACGTTCGCGCCACTCTCGAACACGCTCGATGCGCTCACGTTCTTCAGTCTGCCGCGGGCACAGTGGGCGCTCGTCGTGTGGACCGTCGCGCTGGCGACCTGGGGCGCGCTGCGTCCCGCGGGCGGAACATCGCGCCGGCGGATCGCCCGAGCGATCGTGGGGCCGGTTGTCGTCGTGTTGCTGGGATTGGCGGCCGTCGCGCTGCCGCGTCCTGTCCCCCGACTGATCACAACCGATGTCACGGGCACCGTCATCGATTACCACGCGCATACTGAAGCCTCGCACGACGGCCGCCCCGGCTGGACGCTCGCCCGCATGGCGGCCTGGCATGAGCAACAAGGTTTCGAGGCGACGTACGTCACCGATCACAACCTGATCTACGACGGCACCCTGCCGACACCAGCGGGGGTCACGATCAGTCTTCTGCCGGGCGTCGAGTGGAGCGTCTATCGCCTGCACGTCGTGGCCATCGGCCCGGTCCAGCCGCTGGCGCGCGACAGCTTCGGCGACAACCCCACGCGCATGATGCGCATCTTCGGCGCGATCGAGCGACAGGGCGCGCTGAGCATCGCTTCGCTGCCCGAGTACTGGCGGAATTATCGTGATGCGCTCGGCACGCTCGTCGTTTCAGGCGTCGATGGATTCGAGATCCTGAATTGCGCGCCGAAGGCGCTCGCGTTTCCGTCTTCCGTGCGGCGTGAAGTGCTGGCGCTCGCGGCCGGTCACGATTTGTTGGTCGTCGGCGCGAGCGACAATCACGGCTGGGGCCAAGTCACCTGCGTGTGGAATGTCTCGCGCCCTGGAGCACAGGGGTTCCAGACGAACCGCGTATTCGCCCGCCCGCTCGCGTTGCTCCAGGGCGATTACGCGGCGTGGACCGCGCCGTTCAGCCAGCCGTGGCTCATGCTGCGTTCGTTGAGCTGGAGCGAGCGGGTGAGCTGGTTGACGTGGGTCATTCTGATCCTGCTGTATCGCGCCATGCCGCGCCGCCAGGGTCAGTCGGCCGGAATTGGTATATTGGCGCGCTCACTGGGGCGTCGTCGCAGGCAATCCGTCCCTGACCAGATTCCGACGTGACTTCGCGTAACCAAACGGCGACCTTGCGCGTCTTACTTCGAGCACCGCTCCCGCTTTCCCACTCGTTCTGGAGACCGCCCATGCAGGCTGCCGGTCGTCATGTTGTATGTGCCACACTCGCGATCATGTGTGCCCGGGAGGCCTGCGCGCAGGCGGCGCTTCCGCTCAAGCACGCGCCGCTCGCCACACAAACCGCGATTACGCCCGCCGATTTGATGACGCGGCTCTATCTCTATGCCGACGATTCGATGATGGGGCGCGCGGCCGGCACCGACTACAATCTCAAAGCCACGGCGTACATCGCGTCTGAAGTGAAGCGCTTCGGATTGATTCCCGCGGGCGATTCCGGTGGATATTTCCAGAACGTGCCGCTGGTGCAGCGCAGCCTCGCGAGCGGCTCGCACCTCGCGATCGACAGCGTTCCCCTGCGACTGTGGGAAGACTATCTGCCGCGCGATCAGGGCGGACCGACGCATTCGATCGACAACGCGCCGGCGGTATTCGCCGGCGCCTGGGGTGATTCCGCCATGCTCGCCCCGGATCAGGCGGCCGGAAAGTTCGTGATCATCGCAATGCCGCGCCATCCGAATCCGGGCCAGCCCGCGTGGTTCGTGCCGCGTGCCGGGGCGAGCGTGCGGTACAGGACTGCCGCCGCGGTCGCGGTCGTGAGTTTCGATTCGATGCCGGCGCAGTTACGCGCCTTTTTCAAGAACCCCCAGGTCATCATGTCGGGCGGCCCAACACCCCCGGAACAGCCGACCTACCTCTATCTGACGGCGGCAGCCGCGCGTCAGATCCTTGGGCGGTCCGTAGACAGCGCGACCGTCGGGATGACGGGGAAGACCGTTCGGGGTGGCGTCAACTTTGTGGAGGCGGGCGCGCCCGCGCGCAACGTCGTCGCAATTTTGCGTGGCAGCGATCCCAAGCTGAGCGGTGAGTATGTGGCGATTGGCGCCCATAACGACCACATCGGCTTCGACCACTCGCCCGTCGACCACGATTCCATCCGCGCGTTCAACGGCGCGGAGCGGAAGCTCGAGCTCGCCTCGCCCCGGGGCCAGGTCAGCCCTGATCAGACAGCCCAGATCAAAGTGAACGTGGACAGCGTGCATCGGCTGAACCCGGCGGGGGCGCGTCCCGATTCGATCTACAACGGCGCTGATGATGACGGCTCCGGAACGACAGCACTGCTCGAGATCGCCGAGGCGTTCGCGGGGGCGAAGGTGAAACCGAAGCGGTCGATCATTTTCGTCTGGCACACCGGTGAAGAGCTGGGATTGTTCGGCTCGCAGTATTTCACCGACCATCCGACGGTTCCGCGCGATTCCATCGTTGCGCAACTCAACATGGATATGGTGGGCCGCGGACGCGCGGAGGACGAGAATGGCGGCGGGCCCAATTATCTGCAGCTCATCGGTACGCGCCGGTTGTCGACCGAGCTCGGCGACATCATCGAGAACGTGAACAAGGCGCGCAAACAGCCGTTCACGTTCGACTATCAGTACGACGCGGCGGGCCATCCAGAGCAGTACTACTGCCGCAGCGATCATTACATGTACGCGCGCTACGGCATTCCGATCGCGTTCTTTACGACGGGCAGCCATCGCGATTATCACCAGGTGACGGATGAGCCGGAGTACATCGACTACGACAAGCTGGCGCACGTCGCGCAGTTCGTGTACGACGTCGCGACGACGGTGGCGAACCTGGACCACCGCGTCGTGGTGGACAAGCCCAAGCCTGACCCACGGGGGAATTGCGTGCAGTAGCTCGGAGCTACGTGATGGCTGGATACTCGGCGCGGCCGCTCGTCGACAAGCTCGGCATAAAACCGGGGACGCGGATCGCGATCGTGAAACCGCCGCGAGGCTATCGCGCGACGCTCGGCAAATTGCCACCCGGTGTCATAATCGCCTCAACCGCGCGCGGCTCACTGCCGTTCATTCAGTTTTTCGTGAAGAGCCGCGGGGTTCTCGAGGCGCAGCTTCCTACCCTCCTCGGCGCGCTCGAACCGCATGGGTCGTTGTGGATTTCGTGGCCCAAGCAGGCGTCGGGTGTCACGACGGACCTCACCGAGGACGTCGTCCGTGCGGTGGCGCTGCCGACCGGACTCGTGGACGTCAAAGTCGCAGCGGTGGACGACGTCTGGTCCGGCCTCAAACTGGTGCGGCGGCTGAAAACCCGGTAACAGCTTTGCGATACAAAGTACTTGACAGATACGGGGCAGCCGGCTAGGTTGGGTCCATGACCGCACCTCGGCCCCTGCGCGACCGGGCGCTCGACAACCTCCAGTTCATTCGCTCCGCGATGGAGCGAGCCGGCTCGTTCACGGCGGTTCCGGGTTGGGGCATGGTGATCCTGGGAGTCACAGCCGTCGGCGCCGCGATCTACGCGGGCGCGTTGCCCGACCCAACGTCCAACGGGTCCTCGCAGAATCATTGGCTGGTCACGTGGCTCGTCGAAGCGTTGCTCGCCGTGGCGATCGGCGTGGTCGCCATGCTGCATAAGGCCCGGAAGGCGGGCGATACACTGACCAACGGCCCCGGACGCCGCTTCGGTCTCAGCGTGCTCCCGCCGTTCGTGATCGGCGCGCTACTCACGTCCGTCATGTACGATGCTCACCAGCTCGCGTTCTTGCCCGGCGTGTGGCTGCTGTGCTATGGCGCGGGCATTGTGACGGGCGGAGCGTTTTCCATGCGCGTGGTGCCGGTCGTGGGTCTCTGTTTCATGGCGTTGGGCGCCGCCGCGCTGTTCGCACCGGCGGCCGCAAGCGCCTGGCTGCTGGGCGCGGGATTCGGCGGCCTGCACATCGTCTTTGGTCTGATCATCGCGCGGAGGTACGGTGGCTAAGAGCAACGCGGCGCGAGTCTCCCGCCCCGAACCGGAACGACCGGTGAAAACGAAAGCGCAACCCGCGCCGGCGGATCTCGACCGGCTGATTCACGAGCGGGTGCGCCTCGCGATCGTCAGCGCACTCGCGGTTCGCGACAGCCTCACGTTCAACGAGCTCAAAGCGCTGCTCAAGACGAGCGACGGCAACCTCAGCGTCCATGCGCGCAAGCTCGAGGACGCGGATTACGTCACATGCGCCAAATCGTTTGAAGGACGCGTCCCCAAGACCGAATACCGACTCACCGCCCTCGGCCGGCGGGCGCTCGAGCGCTACCTCGACCACATGGAGGCGTTGATCCGCGCGACGCGGACGCGCTGATGTGACGCCTTTTTTTTGCGAGACTGCTTTATGAAGCAAAGTACTTCTTTCCATGTCGCCATCGTCATGGACGGCAACGGCCGCTGGGCCACGCGCCGCGGACTCCCGCGCGCCGCCGGACATCGCGCCGGCGCGGAGACCGTGCGCCGGATCGTCGAGATCGCGCCCGGCTGCGGCATTACCGCCTTGACGTTGTACGCCTTTTCATCGGATAACTGGACCCGGCCTGGAGCCGAGGTGTCCATGCTCATGCGGCTGTTCGCCCGGTACCTGCGATCGGAAAGCGCCGAGCTCGCCGCCAAGGGTATCAGGCTCACCGTGATCGGCCGGCGGGACCGGCTTCCCCAATCGCTCATCGAGGCGATCGCCGCCGCCGAGAGCGCGACAGCGCACGGCACGAGGTTGGACCTGCGCATCGCGGTGGACTACTCGTCGCGCGCGGCGATCCAGCAGGACATGCTCCTGCCTGACGTCGATCTCCTGATTCGCACGGGCGGTGAGCAGCGGCTGTCGGACTTCCTGCTCTGGGAATGTGCGTACGCGGAGCTCTGGTTCACGGACCGGATGTGGCCCGACTTCGGGCCCGCGCACCTCGCCGCCGCGGTTCACGAATTCCATTCGCGCGACCGCCGGTTTGGCGGTTTGCCGACGCGGGAGGCTGTGTGAAGACGAGGCTCGGTCTCGAGATTGCCGCGGCGGGCGTCGTGGGCGGTATCGTCGGCGACCAGCTGCTGGGTGTCATGCCGTGGGGGTTGAACATGGCCCTGGGCACGACTGCGCTCGTCGGCACCGGTGCCTGGCTCGTTCGGCGGCACAAGATCACGCCGGGACCCGACGCCGCCTGGCTCGCCATCACCGCGTTGCTGCTCGGCTTCGCGTTCCTGCGGCGCGACGCGCAGCCGCTGGACGGGTTCGATGCGATGGCGCTGGTCGGTACTCTCGCCATGGCCGCGGCCAGCGTGCAGGGCGAGGTGATCGCGAGGTGGTATCCGCTCGATTGGATCCGCGGCGTGGTCACGGCGACCGTCGCGAGCATCGTCGGCGGGTTCCAACTGGTCTTCAGCGACATCCAGTGGCGCGAGCTGCCGCAGGAGGACCGCCTGCGCAATCTGCGCCGAGCACTGCTCGGCGTCGTCATCGCCGCGCCGTTACTCATCATCTTTGCGGCGCTGTTTGCTTCGGCCGATCCCGTCTTCGGCAACGTGCTGTCGAATCTTTTCAATTTCAATGCTGAAGCCGTAATCCGGCATACGTTTTTCATCGGGTTCTGGGGATTTCTGGTCGCGGGCTATTTCCGCTGGGCATTCCTTGGACGGCCATTGCATGGCGTGACGCCTACGCTCAAGCCGGTCACGAGCGTCGTGCCGCTCGCTACCGCGCTGGGATTGATCGACCTGCTGTTCCTGCTCTTCGTCGTCGTGCAAGTCCGCTACTTCTTCGGCGGCTCTGGGCTGATCGAGGCAACCAGCGGCCTGACCTACGCCCAGTACGCGCGGCAGGGATTCTTTCAGCTGATGACCGCGAGCATCCTCGTGCTTCCCATTCTGCTCGGCGCGGAAGCGTTGGTTCACACCGGCACGGCCCCACAAGTTCGCGTCTTCCGACAGCTCGCCGGCTTGCTGCTCGCCTTGCTCGCGGTCGTGATGATCTCCGCGCTGCAGCGGATGCGGCTATACGTCGCGGCGTTCGGGCTCTCGACGCAGCGATTGTACGCCACCGCGTTCATGCTTCTGCTCATCGGTGTACTCGCCTGGTTTGCGTGGACTGTGTTGCGGGGGCGGCGCGATCGCTTCGTGTTCGGAGCCCTGATGCAGGGATTGGCGGTCTTGGCGGGTCTCCATTTGGTGAATCCCGACGCCTACATCGTCAATCACAATCTCAATCGTCCTGGCGCTGAGCGGCCGTTCGACGCGAAGTACGCCGTCAGCCTCGGCGCTGACGCCGTGCCACCCCTGCTTACCGCGTTGCCCCGGCTGGCCGCGGAGGACCGCTGCATCGTGATCCGTGGTCTTTTTAGGAAATGGGATCAATCAGAAGTCGATTGGCGCACGTGGAATTGGAGTCGAGCGCGCGCCCGCTCACTCGTTCGCAACCAGGCTGGCGCGTTGAAAACCGAGCTGGCGTCCTGTCCCGCTCCCAGGGAGGGGCGCAATGATCACTGATGGCTTGAATCCAATCACGGTGCTGCTGTTTGTCGGCGCAGCGCTCGGCGGGGCGTTCCTCGTGATTCTCTACATCATCCTGCGCGTCACCAAGCAGGAGCGGTTCGCTCGAATCACGCTGCGCACGTTGCTCGGCGGAGCGGGACTCTATCTGCTCCTGTTTCTGAGCGCATCAGCGTTGAGTCATAATCGGGTGCTCGCGCCAGGTGAAGAAAAGCACATCTGTGAGATCGATTGTCATTTGGCGTATTCGGTCGTCGGGACAAAGTCGGAGCGACTGCCCACGGGTGAGGTCCGGCAGATCGTAACTGTCAAAGTACGGTTCGATGAGACTACGATCTCGGCACGTCGGCCCCGGGACGCGACGCTTACACCCAACAGCCGCTACGTCGCGCTCGTCGACGCGCACGGGCATCAGTATCCGGGTCCGACGGATGGGCTGCAGCGGAAGCTGATCCCTGGTGAGTCGTACACGACCGACATTGTGTTCGATGTGCCTGCGACGGCGCAGGATCTGCGTCTTGTGCTGCGTAACAACGATGCTGAGACGACGTTCATCGTTGGACACGAAAACAGCCTCTTGCATGGCAAGACCACTTTTGCGTTGGCGAGGACCAGTTGACCGTGCTGGGGACCTTGTTACTGGTATGGATCGTGGTCACCGCGGTTACTGCGCTGGTCGGTGGATTCATCGGCGCGTTTCTGGGCTACAT
>DASZNX010000424.1:0-3851 GCA_035551075.1 Gemmatimonadales bacterium
GACTGCGGCACGTTCATCTGCCTGATCTGCACGTTCCGCGGTGTCACGCGCTGTAAGGCCTGCGAGGAAAAGGCGAAGTCCAACCTGGCTTAACCGCGCCGCCGCTTCAATTCTGCCGCCAGCTCCTCACGCGGCGCCCCCAGCTCCTCGGCCAGCTTATTCAATGCCGCGTCGCGGCCGTCCCAGTCCCGCGCCGCAGCGAGCGCGTCGAGCGCGATCTCCTCGATGGCCGCCGTCCGTTCCTCGAGATCCCGGGTCCGCACGGCGACTTCTCGCGCAAGCCACTGCTCGAGCTCGCGCCGGTCGACTTCCAACTGGCGCTGGCGCAGCGCGTGTTGCAACGACAGCTCGAGCTCCTCGAGATCCACCGGCTTGATGAGGTAATCCACGGCGCCGAGCTTGAGGCATTCGACGGCGGTGCGCGGCTCGTCGATGGCGGTGAGCATGAGAACCGCGATGTCCGCGTCTCGCGCCAGCACCTTCGGCAAGAGCTCGATACCACTCGTCCCCGGCATGCGAATGTCACACAGCATGACCTGGGGGTGACTGGAACTGAGCTGTTCGAGCGCTTCGGCGGCATTCGCCGCTGAACGGACCTGATAGCCGAGGCGTGTGAGAAAGCGGGTCAGCGCCTGGCGAATGCCTTCTTCGTCATCGACAACGAGTACGGTGGTTCCAGATGGTGACTCGGCAGCCGGCGGAGTGGCAGTCATGGCCGACAACGTTGCGAACGTTATCTTGGCGCGTCAATGAGCGCACGCATGAATCTCGCGGCGGTTGCCGGCATTACCGTCGGGCACCGCACCATCGAAGCGCATGGCACGGGATGCACGGTCATTCTCGCTCCGCAGCAGGGAATGCGCGCCGCCGTCTGCGTGCGCGGCCGCGCCACCGGCACTCGTGAGCTCGACGTGATGGATCCCCGGCATCTCGTCGAGCGCATCGACGCGATTCTGTTCACCGGCGGCTCGGCGCTCGGTCTGGGCGTCGCCGACGGGGTGATGCGCTGGCTGCGCGAGCGCGGGCGCGGGCTGCCGGTGGGTGAGCTCGGCACAATCCCGATCGTTCCGTCCGCGGTGATCTTCGATCTCGGCAATGCGGGGAAGCCGCTCGGGTGGCCGAGCGCCGACGATGCCTATCGCGCGTGCGACGATGCGCGAGCCGATTACGAGGACGGCGCCGTTGGCGTAGGGCGCGGCGCCACCTGCGGCAAAGCGGCGGGCATCGACAAGATGATGCCCGCCGGGATCGGCTCCTGGGCCGCGCAGTTTGGCGACGTGATCGTTTCCGCGCTCGTCGTCGTGAATGCGGTTGGCGACGTTCGCAACGCGCGCAATGAGCTGATCGCGGCCGGCCGCGGGCCGGACGGCAAGTTCGTCGACAGCCTACGCTATCTCGCGGAGGGTGGCGCGCCGCTCGGCGATCCGCAGCGCCTGAACCGCAATACGACGCTGGCGGTGATTGCCACCAATGCCGATCTCGATCGCGTGCAGCTCCAGGCGCTGGCGCAGTCGGGCAGCGACGCGCTTGCCCGGCGGATCACCCCCTACGGCACGCTGTTCGATGGCGACGTGATTTTCGCCGTCAGCACGGCCACCGTGAAAGCGAAATCGCCGATGCAGGTCGATGCGATCGCGGCGCTCGTCGTGCCCGAAGCGGTCGAACGGTCGGTGCGCCGTGGATAAAGTCGCCCGCGCCGTCGACGACATTCGCCGCAAGTGGGTGCCGGACGGCCGCCTCGGCGTGTTCGATGTGTCGCTCTTGCCCAAGATGATCGATGGCGCAACGACGAGCCGCGATGCGCGCGATGCCCTGCGGCAGCTGGCCCTGGAATCGGACATGCTCGAAAAACTCGTGCTGCTGCCGCACGATGTCGACGCGCCCGCTGCCATCGTCACCGCTGCCATCGCGCCGCTGCTTGCCGAGCCACGCGTTTCGGCGCCGCGCGTGAGCGATGCGCTGCATGGAGAGTCGCTCGACGTGCTCGAAGAACGGGAGGGATGGCTCCGCGTGCGGGCGTTCGACGGCTACATCGCGTGGATCAACGCGGGCTATCTAGCGACCGGCCCGGTCGATTGGTCGGAAGATTGGCAGGAGCGCGCCACCGCGCGCTCCCTCAGCGCCGACATCGTGACGGCGAACGGACGCCGGCGGCTGCCGACCGGCGCGCGCGTCGCGCTACGTCGCGGCGTGGTCGAGCTCGCGGACGGTCAACGGGGCGCCGTTGCTGCCGGCAATGTGCGGCGTGAGCAGGAGCTCCGCGTTGAAGCCCGCCATCTCGCGCTCCCCGAGCTGGCGCAGAAGTGGTACGGCGGCGCGCCGTACCTCTGGGGCGGCCGGACCGAGTGGGGCATCGATTGCTCCGGTCTCGTGCAGGCAGTGTACGGCGCCCGCGGCATCGCGCTGCCGCGTGACAGCGACCAGCAGTTCGCCCAGGGCCGCGAGATTGCCATGTCCGCTGACGGTCAGGGCTACGAGGCCGGCGACTTGCTCTTCTTTGCGGAACGCGGCCGCGTGTCGCACGTTGCCTTGTGGGCCGGCGCCGGGACCATCGTGCATTCCGCGCTCTCGCGTGGCGGCGTGGGCTCTGACCAGCTGTTCGGTGACGAACCACGGATGCGGAGGTTGCGCGAAAATCTGGTTGGGGTGCGACGGCTTTGAGCGTGCGTCGTGCGTGGTGCGTGGTGCGTGGTGCATGGTGCGTGGTACGTGCGGGATTCCCACGCACCACGCACCACGCACCACGTACGTTATTTTGACGAATGCGTCTGATCCTCTTCGACATCGACGGGACGTTGTTATGGACTGCCGGCGCGGGAAGGCGGGCGATTCATCGCGCCCTGCTCGACGAAATGGGCACCGCCGGACCGATCGACGGCTATCGCTTCGACGGCAAGACCGACCCGCAGATCGTGCGCGAGTTGTTGGAGCTCGCCGGCCATCCCGATGCGCGGTCGGACACCCGAGTCGCGGCCGTGTGCTCCCGCTACGTCGAGCTGCTCACCGCTGAGCTCGAAAAACCCACGCAGGCCACAAAGCTGTATCCGGGAATCAAAGAGCTGCTCGCCGCGCTCGAACCGTATGAAGCCGACGGTCGCGCGCTGGTCGGATTGTTGACGGGCAACGTGGAGCACGGTGCAGCGCTGAAGATTCGTTCGGCGGGTCTCGATTTCGAGCGCTTCGCCGTCGGTGCATTCGGCTCCGACTCCCATCACCGGCCCGACCTGCCCGCGGTCGCGGCGCGGCGCGCCGAGCAGCGCACGGGACGCCGTTTCACGGGCAACGATATCGTGATTGTGGGTGACACGCCGGATGACGTCGCGTGCTGCAAACCGATGGGCGCGCGCTCGGTGGGCGTGGCGACGGGGTTCTATGACGTGGCGGCGCTTCGCGCCGCAGGCGCGACGCACGTGTTCGCCGATCTCGGCGATACGCAAGCGGTTCTCGCGGCACTGTTCGCATGACGGTTGTCCGTGAAGAGCTGGAGCTCAAAGCCCGGATCGACGATCCGGATGCCGTTCGACGTGCGCTTCTCGCGGCCGGCGCCGAGCTCACCTATCGAGGGGCGATGATGGACCGGCGCTTCGACCGCCGCGGGCGCATGGAAAAGCGAGATCAGGTCGTGCGGCTGCGCGTCTATCACCCGGCGGATCACTCCCCCGAATGGGGCGTGCTCGGCTGGAAGGGTCCGGTTCGGAAGCAAGGCCAATATCGAGTGCGCGAGGAGTCGGAATCCCACGTCGACGATCCAAAGGCGGTGCTCGTCATCTTGCGCCACATGGGCTACAAGGTCTCGGTCAGGGTCGATCGCGCGATCGAGCAGTATCGACTCGGTGACGCGACCCTGCGCC
>DASZNX010000425.1:0-2806 GCA_035551075.1 Gemmatimonadales bacterium
CGGTAGGGCCGCACGTCGAGACCGGCCGCGAGATTGAGCACGGTGTCGACGCCTTCTTCGTTCACGAGGCGCATGATGATTTCATCCATCACGGCCGTGCGGACGATCATGGGCCAGGCCCATTTACGGCCTTGCGGGATGGACGCGAGAATCTGCTCCCCGGTCGGGCCCGCGAGCCGGCGCGCGTACTGATCGTGGAACAACGCGTCGGGGCGGTCGCTTTCCATCGCGCGGTACATCGCGACCCAGCGCGCCGTGTCGGAGACGCTCGAGATGGGGTTGGAACCCGCAGCGCTCATGCGGCGCAAAACCTAACCTGCGACACTAGATTTCGGCCACCAGAGCCGGTAGCTCAGTTGGTAGAGCAACGGACTTTTAATCCGTAGGTCCCGGGTTCGATCCCCGGCCGGCTCATAGCCCCTGTTGTCAGGCGCGGGCATCGGAGGCAGATTCCCTTCGATGCCCGCTCTCATTTGGAAAGACGGAAATTGGTACGACCGCGACGCCGCGGTCGTTTCTGTGTTCGACCATGGCCTCCTGTACGGCGATGGGGTCTTCGAGGGTATCCGCTCCTATCGCGGCCGCGTCTTTCGGCTCGAAGCCCATCTCGAGCGGCTGTATGCATCGGCCAAGGCAATCTGGCTCGAGATTCCCGTGGCGAAGGACGCTATGGGACGCATGGTCGAGGAAGGCGTGGCCAAGAGTGGATTGAAGGATTCCTACATCCGGCTCGTCGTCACTCGCGGCGTCGGCGACCTTGGACTCGACCCGCGCAAATGCGCCAAGCCTACCGTCTTCTGTATCTTCGACAAAATCCAGCTATGGCCCCAGGATCGGTACGAAAAGGGACTCGTGGCGCTGACCGCCGCCACGCCGATCCACCACCGCGAGGCCCTCTCACCGCGCGTCAAATCGCTGAATTATCTCTCGCACATTTTGGCAAAGATCGAAGGCATCGCGGCCGGGGTTGACGAAGTGATCATGCTCGATTCCGCCGGCTACGTCGCCGAAGCGAGCGGGATGAATCTCTTTGCGGTCACGAACAGTACGCTGCGCACCCCGCCGCCGTACGCGGGAATTCTGCGCGGCGTCACGCGGGATACCGTGATCGAGCTGGGCCGCGAAGCCGGCTACAGCATCGAAGAGCTTCCGATGAATCGATATGACCTTTACACGGCCAATGAAGTCTTTCTCACCGGGACTGCCGCCGAGGTGGTTGGGATTTCGAAGCTCGATGGCCGCGCGATCGGGGGCGGCGTCGCGGGTCCAGTGACGCGCGATCTGGCCGCTCGTTTCCGCGCTTACGTGACTCGAGACGATTAATCCCCTTTTCCCCACAGCTGTGGAAAATGGCCTAACCCATTGACGTAGAAAGAGCTAACCCTCATATTGAGGGCCCTTTGCTGCTGTCCGATGGTGAGGTGAGCCATGTCATGGCGGGTGATCGCTCACGGCGACCAGGTTTGGCATGTGGACGTAGGGGCCGAGCGGCGCGCGAATACGTCCGCCTGGCAGCTGGTGTTGTCGTTTCGCGCGGCGTCTGACAGCCGACGCTTGGCGTTCTGGACGCCGTATCCACTGGAGGCCACCTCGAAGTCGTCGCTGTTCATCCAAGCCGAGCGCATTCCGGATGCTGCGTTGACCAAAGTGCTCGCGGAGCGACTCGCGTGAGCACGCTGGAGCGCGCTGTGACGCATGTACAGGGTGAGGCGGTCAAGGAGGCATCGCCCGTGTCGGACGAACGCCTGCGATTTCAGGAGTTCGGGTTTCAGCGACTGGCCAACGGACGGTGCCGCGCAAAGGTGGTGCTGACGTGGTCGGACGGCCGGCGGTTCGAAGGATCGTCCGACGGCGTATCGTCGCAAACGGGTGAGCTGCGGTGTTGCGCGGTGGCAGCCGTGAACGCCTTGGAGCAGGCGGTTCAGCCGCGACTGACGTTCGAGCTGCTCGGCGTCAAAACCATCCGGGCCTTCGATGCGACGGTCGTCATCGTCTCGCTGTCGGCTCGGGCGCAGGAAACGATCCGCTTGGTCGGATCGTGTCTGACTGAAACCGATCCGCCGCGCGGCGCGGCACTTGCGGTCTTAAACGCGACAAACCGTTTACTTGGGAATTACCTGGCGACACGATGATCCGACGCATGGTTGTCCGACTCTCGCTGCCGATCGCGGCGGCGCTGCTCGCCGGCTGCGCTGGCGCGCGTATTCCTGCGCCCGCGCCCACGGCCACGCCCTCCGCAGCCCCCCCAGCCCCCTCTCCGGTTGCGGCCTCGACCCCGACTTCGACCACCGACAGCTCTGCCGTGCAGCTCGGTACGGCCTTGGCCACCGTAGAGCAGGATTCCGCCGCGGATCAGTCGGCGCTCGACAGCCTGCATGGTCACAATCCTGAGGCGCCAACCGCCCCTCGCACGAACCAACACGTGGCCGGTGAGGATGTCCGGCACGAAGCGGAGCAGCTGTTCGGCGGGGAAACGGCCACATTCGACATCGACGTGACGAACTATGCCGGAAACCGGCGCGTGCTCGAGTATCTCGAGTTCTTCCAGCTCGACGCGCGGGATCGATTCGAGATCTGGCTTTCCCGTCTGGGTCGCTACGAAGGCATGATTCGCGAGCGGCTCCGCGCTCGAGGCCTTCCGGGAGACCTGGTCTATCTCACGCTGATCGAGAGTGGACTCTCGAATACGGCGGTCAGCCGCGCCCGCGCGGTCGGCATGTGGCAGTTCATGGCCTCAACGGGGCGGGGCTACGGCCTGGAAATCGACCCGTGGCTGGACGAGCGGCGCGATCCCTTCAAGGCGACC
>DASZNX010000426.1:0-3358 GCA_035551075.1 Gemmatimonadales bacterium
CCCGCTGCCGCGGTCATCTACGGCATCGGCCTCGGCCTCACGTTCGACGAATTCGGGATGTGGCTGCATCTCAACGGGGATTACTGGCAACGGGCGAGTTTCGACGCCGTCATCGTGCTCGCGGCGGCGCTGGGACTCGCCGGGTTTGCGCCGCCCGTGAACCGCTGGCGGCCCAGGCAATTCGCGGTGGCGTTGCTGGTCGTGCTGCTGCTGGCAGGTTCGCTGCGCCTAGCCGCCAAGGTGCAGCCGCGGATTCAGCGCTGGGGAGCCGCGAAAGCGACGAGTGCGGAAAGCGACGGCGGCCCCCGGGAGGCAGAGCAAGTCCAACCCTGATGCGTGCGGGTACCAGGACGCATGGCCCCGCCTCCACCCGCTCCCCCAGTTCCGTCTCGCACGCTGAACAATGCGGACATTGCCGAGCTGCTCGCGGCCCTGTCGCAGACGGCGAAGTATCCGGCCCAGAAGGCGCTGCGGCGCGCGGCGCGGCGCGCCTTCCTGTGGCCCGAGGAAGCTGCCGACCTCGTCGCGACCGGGCGGTCCCTCACCGAGCTTTCGGGTGTGGGCCCGTACATCAGCGACGTGATCGCCGCATGGCTGCAGGATCCTCCTCCGCTGCCCACACCTCCCGAAATACGCACAGGCTTTCTAACAATTCCCGCGGCCCGCGCGATACTCGCGCGCCGGCCGTCGTGGATGGATGCGCTGCGTGGCGATCTGCAGATGCACTCGGTGTGGAGCGACGGATCGGGCACGATCAGCGAGATGGCGGAAGCGGCGGTGCAGCACGGCTACGAATACATCGCGATCACCGATCACGCCCAGACGCTCCGGATCGCCGGCGGCATCGACGAACGGCAGCTCAAGGAGCAGGGCGCCGAGATCGCGGAGGTCAATGCGTTGCTCGAGAACGTGGGAACGCCGCTCCGCGTGCTGCACTCGATCGAGCTGAATCTCAACCCACAGGGCGATGGCGACATGCAGCGCAGCGCGCTCGACAACCTCGACCTCGTGCTCGGCTGCTTTCATTCGTCGCTCCGCAAGAAGGACGATCAGACCGAGCGTTATGTTCGCGCGCTGCGCAATCCCGATATCCAGATCCTGGGCCATCCCCGCGGGCGCATTTACAATTTCCGCGCCGGATTGAATGCCGACTGGCCCCGTGTGTTCGCCGCCGCGGCCGAGCTGGACAAGGCAGTGGAGATCGACTCTTACCCCGATCGGCAGGATCTCAGCACGGACCTGGTGCGCCTGGCTGCCCAGGCCGGCTGCCGCATTTCGATCGGGACGGACGCACATGGGCCCACCCAGCTCGACTTCATCGAGCTGGGGTTGGCATCCGCGCTCTTGGCAGGCGTGCCCGCGGAGCGAATACTGAACTTCATGAGTCGCGAGGATCTGTTGGCCTGGGCCAACGACGTTCGGCAGGTATCGGCGCCGTAGCGTGCCTTCCCCCGTACCCTCCGTCCCCCAGTCGAGTGTGTCGTTCCCCGTGCCGCTCCACACCGACCGTCTGACGTTGCGCGGTCCTGATCCGGCCAGAGCGGACACGATCAACGCGGCGATTCGCGATTCCTTTGCTGAGCTCTCGGCGTGGTTGCCGTGGGCCGACCACGTGCCTTCGCTCGATGAGACGCGTGAGCATTTGACCAAGGCACACGCCGCATTCGAAGCGAACGATGACTGCGGGTTGTTCATCTGGGATCGTATCAGTGAGCGATTCATCGGTGCGATCGGATTGCACCAGCGGCTTGCGGATCCGAAGCGGCGAGAAATGGGATACTGGATCCGCACGTCGGCCGCCGGCAACGGCTACGCGACGGAAGCGGTGCGGGCCGTGTCACGTGCCGCACTCGAGCACCTCGCACTCTCGGCACTCGAGATTCACGTCAATCCGGGCAACGTTGCGAGCCGGCGCGTGGCCCTCGCCGCAGGCTTCGTGTATGCCGGCGAAATCGCGGGCCGGCCCGATCCCGATGGTCAGCCGACCCGCGTGCTGGTCTATGTGCTCGAAGCTCCTCTGCGGAGGTGAGCGTGGCGTATAGCCGGGTGGATTTGGGACTGGGGATCGCGATCGGATTGATCGTCGCGTGGCTGTACTTCGTGATTTGGAAGCTCCGGTACACGCGCGCGATACGGGAGAATGCGGTGCAGCGCAGCCTCGCGGTGACTGCCGGCAAGGTGCACGAGCAGCTGGTCCCGTATCTGCCCGATTTCGGATTCAATCCCAAGGATGCGCGCTTTCTCGGCAGTCCCGTGGATCTCGTGATTTTCGATGGTCTGGCCGACGGAACAGTGCAGCGCGTCGTGTTTCTCGAGGTAAAAACCGGCGGTGCCCCGCTGACTGAACGGGAGAGACAAGTGCGCAACGTCATCGAGGCGCGCCAGGTGGTGTGGGCGGAACTCCGGCTCGCGCGGGGTGCGCCGTAGCAGCACGACCCCGCGGAGCAGGCCTTATTTCACGACGGTGGTGTTATTCCTGCCGCGTCCGGCCAGCGAGATCAGGACGATGATGAGAATCAGCGCAATCACGCCGATCGCAATCCACACCGGTTGGAGGTACCAAGCTCCGTGACTATCCGTGGTTTTGACTTCAATCTGGGCCTTCTGCATCAGCGCGACGGCGCGTGTCGTTGCCATCAGCACTAGTGCGGAGAGCGCAGCCATCAGCTTCTTCGCGACTCGCATATATCGCTCCAATGTTCTAGGGGTCGTGAGTTCCTCACCTAATACTCCGCGACCGTTCAGAAGAGCGACGCGGCGTAGCATTAGTTCTTTTGCCGATTAGAGTTAGAGCATTCGCTAGATTGGTAGCTCCTCGCATCAGGGGGAGTGCACATGCGGAGCATCTTTTGGGGCGCGGTCCTTATCGCTATCGGGTTGGTACGCGGCGATTCGGTATTTCGGGGCGACTTCACCGCGCTCAGCATTCTGTTCGACGCGCTGGGCGTGTTCTTCATCATCAGAGGACTTTGGACGCTTAGGCAGGGCCGTGCGGTCACGGCTGCTCCGCCCGCTGGGCCGCCTCCTCAGACGCGCTCATCGCAGGGACGCTAGTTCTCGGATCGATCGAACGCGGGGCTTCCCCTGGGAGGCCCCGCTTTCTCTATTCTTAGTCATGATTCGCAAACTGTCATCGGGCAAATACCGCCTGTATTCCAGGAAGAAGGATCGTAGCGGCAAGCGCAAGAATCTCGGTACCTTCGGGACGCGCGCCGCTGCGGAGAAGCACGAGCGCGCCGTTCAGTACTTCAAGCATCACTGAGGCTCGCCGGTCCTTCAGGGCACGGACAAACGACCGATCGGGCATTACTTTCAAGTCCATGCCCAAACCTCGCCAGACTTACGAAGCTGACGACAT
>DASZNX010000427.1:0-17406 GCA_035551075.1 Gemmatimonadales bacterium
CGTCGCACGGTTGGCGCTGCTGGTCCTTGGCGCCGTCGCGACCGCGAACGCCGCGGCGTGGTGGGCGCGCCCCTGGGCCAGCGCACTGGTTGCCCTCGTCATCGGCACGCTGCTTCTGTTCATCATTGGCGACGCGCTGCCCCGAAGCGTCGCGCGCCTGGCGCCCGAATTGTCGGACGCCGCATTGCCGCTCGCGCGCCGCACGCTCGCGCCGTTCGGTCCGCTGCTCTGGCTGCTCGCGTGGGCGGATCGCGGCCTGCATACGCTCGTCCAGACACCGCGCCCCTTGCAGCCTTCCCTCGGCATCGCCCAGCGCGACATGCTGCTGGGAGTGTTCACCCTGGCGGATACCACCGTCGATGAAGTCATGACACCGCGGCTCGACATGGCGAGTGTGGACATCGCCGCCTCGAACGAGGAAGTCCTCGAAGCTTTCCGGCAGAGCCAGCACACCCGGCTGCCGGTGCTCGATGGCTCGCCGGACAACGTTTCGGGCGTCGTCTTCGGAAAGGACCTCGTGCCCATCGCCATGGGCCTGGCCGAGCCCGGGACCCGGTGGCAGACGTCGATTCGGCCCGCTGCATTCGTTCCCGAAACGAAGACGCTCGACAATCAGCTGCGCGATTTCCAAACGACGCCTGCCCACATCGCGATCGTCGTCGATGAGTTCGGCGGCACTTCGGGCCTCATCACGCGCGAAGATATCCTGGAGGAAATCGTCGGCGAAATTCGCGACGAACACGACATCGAAACGGCTCCGCCGATCCGGCATGACGGCGCACGGGTCTGGGTGGACGGCCGCGTGAGTCTCGATGAGCTGTCGAGCGCGCTGGGCGCCACGTTCACCCATCCCGAAGTCTCCACGGTGGGTGGCCTGGTCTACTCGGTGCTGGGCAGGGTCCCCCGCGCGGGCGACGAGTTGACGATCGACGGCCATCGCGTTGTGGTCGAGCGCGTTGACCAGCGGCGCGTGACACAGGTCTCGGTCGAGAAGCGATGAGCGTCGCCCTGATCGTCCTGTTGCTCGGCCTGCTCGTCGCCGGCACCTCGGCGGCGGTCGGTGTCGCCGCCGCGACCGTGAGCCAGCACCAGCTCACGCGCTGGGTCGCCTACAAGCTGCGCGGCTCCGCCGTCACCGCAGAGCTGCTGCAGAATCCCGGACGGACGCTGGCTACCGCCAACACGCTGACGACGCTGGGGGTGCTGCTCGCCGCCGGCGCGATTCCGGCGCTCCTCGCGGCCACGACTCCCACTTTCCTCGGCATTTTTACCGTGGCCGTCGGCGTGCCGCTGTTCATCGGCGCGGCCTACCTCGTCCCCCGCGTGTTGGGCCGCCGGTGGGCAGCATCGCTGGTGAGCGGGGCGGTGCCCTGGATGGAGCGGTTCGGGACCGTCTTGTCCCCGTTCATTCCGCGGCGTGAAGCCTCGACGCGCACCACATTGGCAGCGCTGCTATCGAGCGCCGACACCGACGCATTGGCCGGCACGGACGAGATGGCGGTCGTCTCCGGGGTCCTGGCGTTCGCAGACCGCCCCGTGCGGGAGCTCATGGCCCCGCGCACCGAAATCGTCGCGTTTCCGGAGGGTATGGTCGCGGCCGAAGCAGCCCACGTCTTGCAGCAATCAGGATTCAGCCGCTACCCCGTGTACCGCGGCTCCCTCGATGAGGTGGTGGGCGTCGCACACACACTCGACCTGCTGGGCCGCCAGCCGGAAGACCCCGTTTTGGTCAGACCTCCGCTGAGCGTTCCGGGCAGCATGCGGGCAGCCGATCTCATGCTCGAAATGCAGCGCGGAGGCTTACATCTTGCCGTGGTGCTCGACGAGTTCGGCGGCACCGCGGGCCTCATCACGTTCGAGGATCTGCTGAAGGATCTCGTGAACGAGCTATTCGAAATCCCGACGTTCGGCGCAGGGACACCGTTACCGACCGCGACGCGGGTTGCGGAAGTCGAAGGAAGCACACCGGTGACCGCGATCAATGATTCCCTCGGGGTAACTCTGAGCGGAGGAGCAAGCGCGCAAACCGTGGGGGGGTTGCTGATTCAGGCTCTCGGCCGCATCCCACGAGCGGGCGAGCGATTCTCCTATCAAGGTCTTGAATTCGACGTGTTGGCCGCGAGCGCGACGCGCGTCGAGCGAGTCGCAGTACGGCCTGGTCCGGTCCGCACGATTCCACTCGGAAGCACGGCGATCGCAGGAGTCACGGGGACGGCAGCGGGGACGGGAACGGTAGGGACAACCAGCACGGGGAGCACGGGAACCACGTGACCGATCCGGCAGGAGGCCCTGACCTACGACTGGATGAATTGAAGGAGCTCGCGGAGCAGGACGACCTCCGCGAGTTCCTGCACCGCGCGCAGAACGTCCATCCTTCCGACCTCGCGGACGTCCTGTCGGCACTCGATGAGTCCACCCGCGTGCGAGTCATCGCCGAGCTGCCGACGGAGCTGGCCGGCAGCGCCCTCGCCGAAATGGAAGCCGCCGAGCACCCGGAGGAGGTGTTGCTCGCCCTCGGCCCCGAGTATGCCGCCGAGCTGGTCGAGGAGTTGCCCACCGACGACGCGGCGGATCTCGTCGCGGAGTTACCGCGGGCCGAGCGCGAAGCGGTGCTGGCCGACATCACCGACCGCAAAGAAGTCGAAGCGCTGCTCAAGTATCCCGAGGACACTGCCGGTGGCCTCATGGCGACCGATGTCGTCAGCGTCCGCGACGACGCGACCGTGGCCTCCGCAATTGACGCAATCCGCTATCAGTGCGCCGAGGACGAGAGCCAGCTCTATCAGATCTATGCCGTGGATAACGCCGGCAAACTGCGCGGCATTGTGCCCGTCGCGCGCCTGATCGTTTCGTCACCCACCAAGCTCGTGGGCGACGTCATGGAACAGCCGATCGTGCAGGTGCAGCCGCAGCAGGATCAGGAAGAGGTCGCCCGGCTCATGGCGCGCTATAACGTGGCCGCCGTGCCCGTTGTGGACGACACGGGAAAGCTGCTGGGCCGCATCACCTTCGACGACGTCGTCGATGTCGTCGAAGCGGAGACCACCGAAGACATTCTGAAATTCGGCGGCATGGAGGCGTTGGACGCGCCATATCTCAAGATCGCGTTCAATCGCATGGTCCGGAAACGCGCGGGGTGGCTCGCCGCGCTGTTCCTGGGCGAGATGCTGACCGCGACGGCGATGGCATTCTTCGAGCAGGAAATCGCTAAAGCCGTCATCCTCGCGTTGTTCGTGCCTCTCATCATCTCCAGTGGTGGTAATTCCGGCTCCCAGGCCTCGACTCTCGTGATTCGCGCCATGGCATTGGGCGAGGTGTCGCTGCGCGATTGGTGGCGCGTCATCCGCCGCGAGCTCGCCGCCGGCGTCGTGCTCGGCACCGTCCTCGGCATCATCGGCTTTTTCCGCATTACCCTGTGGCACGCGATCACCGGCATCTACGGCGTCCACTATCTGCTCGTGGCGCTCGTGGTATTCGCGAGCCTGATCGGCGTCGTAACATTCGGGACGATGACCGGCTCGCTGCTGCCGTTCATTCTGCGACGGCTCGGATTCGATCCCGCGAGCGCCTCGGCGCCGTTCGTCGCTACGCTCGTGGACGTGACCGGACTAGTCATTTACTTCACCGTCGCGAGCATCATCCTGCGCGGAACCCTCCTGTGACCGCCACACCGCCGTTATCCTTAGATATGCGACTCGACGCCTTACTCAATGGGTTGGCGCGCGGCGATACGGCGGCGCTCGCGCGCGCCATCAGCCTCGTCGAGAATCAGCGCGAGGGATTCGAGCGTGTGCTTTCAGCAGTCCACAAGAGTGTGGGGAAGCGCGGGACGCAGCGGATCGGGATTACCGGTCCGCCGGGCGCCGGCAAGAGCACGCTCACCGAGCAGCTGGTGAAGGCCTATCGCGAGCGGGGTTTCAAAGTCGCCGTCATCGCGGTGGATCCGACCAGCCCATTCACGGGCGGCGCGCTGCTTGGCGATCGCATCCGGATGGAGTCGGTGAGCCTCGATCCGGGGGTGTTCATTCGATCGATGGCAACGCGGGGCGCGCAGGGCGGCCTCGCGACTACCACCGAAGAAGTCGCGGATATCCTCGAGGCCTTTGGCTTCGACCGCATTCTCATCGAGACCGTGGGTGTCGGCCAAACCGAGCTCGATGTGGCGGCGACGGCGGAGACGACGGTGCTCGTGCTGGTCCCCGAGTCGGGCGATGGGATCCAGACGCTCAAGGCAGGCGTCATGGAGATCGCCGAACTGTACGTGATCAATAAGAGCGATCGACCGGGCGCGGAAAAGCTGCGTCAGGAGATCGAGGTGATGCTCGGGATCCGGCGGGGCAATGCGTTCGCGCATGTGCCGGCGCATCATGGACGGGCCGACGGGCCGACGGGCGAACGGACCGTTCGGCGCAGTCCGTCAGTCCGTCAGTCCGTCAGCCCGTCAGATTGGGACATTCCGGTCCTCACGACTATCGCTTCCAAAGGCGAAGGAATCGCGGCGCTCATAACCGCACTCGACCATCACCGTGAATACCTCGAGCGCACCGGAAAGCTGGTCGAGCGCCGGAAACATCGGTTGGCAGCCCGGACCCGCGCCGTCGTGAATCGGGCCATCCGCCAGTGGGTACTGGATGAGACGGAAGCCGAGGATCTCGTGGCGCGGCGCCTCGATGAAATCGCCGGTGGAACACGGAGTCCGTACGAGGTTGCCGAAGAAGTCCTCGACAAAGTGAGGAACGGCAAATGACCATCGACAAGAAACCCGTCTACACGCCCGCCGACCTCAACGGGTTCGATGTCGACAAACAGCTCGGACGCGCCGGCGAGTATCCGTTCACCCGCGGCATCCATCCGACCATGTACCGCGGCAGGCTGTGGACCATGCGGCAATTCGCCGGCTTCGGCAGCGCCGCGGACACCAACCGGCGCTACAAGTTTCTGCTCGAGCACGGCCAAACGGGTTTGTCGGTAGCCTTCGATTTCCCCACGCTGATGGGCTACGACTCCGATCATCCGCGGTCGGAGGGGGAAGTGGGGAAGTGCGGCGTCGCGATTTCGTCGCTCGCCGACATGGAGACGCTCTTTGCCGGCATCCCGCTCGATCAGGTTTCGACCTCCATGACGATCAATGGCCCCGCGGCAATTCTGTTCTGCTTCTATGTCGCGGCGGCCGAGAAGCAGGGCGTGCCTACGCCCAAGCTCCGTGGCACGGTGCAGAACGACATCCTGAAGGAGTACATGGCCCAGCACGCGTGGGTGTATCCCGTCGAGCCCGCGTTGAAGGTCATCGTGGACATGTTCGAGTGGTGCTCGAAGCATACGCCGCTCTGGAATACGATCTCGATCTCGGGTTACCACATTCGTGAAGCCGGTGCGACGGCGGCGCAGGAGCTCGCGTTCACCCTCGCCAACGGGTTCACGTATGTCGAACGTGGCATAGCCCGCGGGCTGGATATCGATACCTTTGCGGCGCGTCTTTCCTTTTTCTGGGACATTCACAACGATTTCTTCGAGGAGATCGCCAAGCTGCGCGCCGCCCGGCGTATCTGGGCGCGGCACATGCGGGAGCGCTACAAGGCACGCGAGGCGCGGTCCTGGATGATGCGCTTTCACAGCCAGACGGCCGGCGTCACGCTGACGGCGCAGCAGCCGCTCAATAACATCGTTCGCGTCGCGTACCAGGCGCTCGCGGCGGTTCTCGGCGGCACGCAATCGCTGCACACGAACTCGCTCGACGAAACGCTCGCGCTGCCGACCGAGCAGTCGGTGCAAGTCGCGCTGCGCACGCAACAGATTCTCGCGCATGAAACAGGCGTGGCGGGCGTGATCGATCCTCTGGGGGGCTCGTATTACATCGAAGCGCTCACGGACCAGCTCGAGCGTGAAGCCGAAGCGCTGTTTGCCGAGATCAATTCGATCGGCGGGGTCGTCCGCGGGATCGAGAGCGGCTGGTTCCAGCGGCAGATCGCCCAGTCCGCCGCGGCATTCCAGCATCAGGTCGAGCTCGGAGAGCGGATCATCGTGGGAGTCAACGAGTTTGTCTCTGAAGACGATCAGCCGGTGGAGATCTTGAAGGTGTCCAATGACGCGGAAGCACAGCAGCGGCGCCGGCTGACGCAGCTCAGAGCGGAGCGCGACAACGAGCTCGTCGAGCGGCGCCTCGCCGCGCTGCGCCAGGCCGCGGAATCGGATCAGAACGTAATCGCTCCGATGCTCGACTGCGCCCGCGCCTACGCAACCCTGTACGAAATCCGGCACGCGCTCGAGCGCGTGTGGGGAGCATACCGCGAACCTGTGTTCTTTTAGACTATGAGCGCCCTGCCTGCAGCAATCACGGACCAAAACGCTCGAGCCACCGTCGAGCGCCTTGTCGCAATCGAGCCGGGAAAGCACCGGGTGGTGACCTGCTACCTGAAGCTCGAGCCGCGCGACCGCACGCGCGGCAAATACCTGATCAAGATGAAGAACCGCGTGCGGGAGACGGAGTCCGCGCTCTCGCGCCAGCCGCTCACGCATGAGGAGCGAGAAAGCATCGCCGCGGATCTGCATCGGATTCTGACCTACCTCGAGGAGCCGAATCACCTGCCGCGGGCGCGGGGCATCGCCCTGTTCGCGTCACGCGACCTCGGCCTGTTCGAGGTGCTGCCGCTACCGCACGTGCATCGTTCCCGGCTCGCCATCGAGCGCGAGCCCCTCGTGCGCGAGCTGCTCGTGCTCGAGGAGGAGTTTGGGACGATTCTGACCGTGCTCCACGACCGGACCGCGGCGCGATTCTTCGAGGTGACCGCGTACGACTCCGTGGAGCGTCCCAGCCTCGCGGCCGTTGACGCCTCGCGGGCCGGCAAGTTCCATGGCGGCATCCAGCGGCAGGTGTTGTCCCGCGGGGGCACTCCATCCGGCAGCGCCGGTGAGTACAAGTATCACCAGCGCATCCGCACCGAGAAGCACCGCCTGTATGCGCAGATCGCGGACCGCATCTTTCAGATCAATCGCGAGAAGCCGCTCGCCGGAATCGTGCTCGGCGGCATGGGCGTGGACGCCGGCGCCGTGATCCCGCACCTTCACAGCTATGTCCACGACCTCGTCCTTGGCGTCATCAAGCTCAATCCGAAGCAGGCCTCTCCGGCGGAAGTGCGCGAGGCGACCTTGACGGTGCGCGAAGATCGGGAGCGAGCGTGGGAACGCGCGCATGCCGACGCCGTCAAGGACGGCGTACCCAGGGGCTGGGCCGTCAACGGCGTCGATGTCACGCTGAAGGCGTTGAGCCGCGGTCAGGTGCGCACGCTGTTGGCGGACGGCCATGACGGCGATTCACGAATCGATGAGGCAATTGAAGAAGCGCTAGGCCAGCGCGCTCAGGTCGATGTGCTCTACGACGATAAGGCACGGCGTGTCGTGGACGGCCTCGCGGCGCTGCTGCGCTTCCGCTCCTGATGGCGAAACAGGAGTCCGCGCGGCGTCCCTCCCGTGCTCCCCGGCCGATCCGCATCCTCGTCGCCAAGCCCGGCCTGGACGGGCATGATCGCGGCGCGAAGGTCGTCGCCGCCGCACTGCGCGACGCGGGCATGGAGGTGATTTACACCGGCTTGCATCAGACGCCCGAGATGATCGCGCAGGCCGCCATCCAGGAAGACGTGGACGTCGTCGGGCTCTCGATTCTTTCCGGCGCGCACATGACGCTGTTCCCGCGCGTGCGCAAGCTGCTCGACGCCGCCGGCCGCCAGGACGTGCTGCTCACCGGTGGCGGCATCATCCCTCCCGAGGACATGAGCGCGCTCGAAGCGCACGGCACAGGCAAATTGTTTGGCCCCGGCACCCCAACAGCGGAGCTGATCAAATACATCCAGGAGTGGGCGGCCCAGCATGTGGCGGCGTAACGGCCGTGCGTGGTGCGTGGTGCGTGGTACGTGGTGTCGTTCGTGACCCGCCTCAAGACTCTCACCGACGAGTACAACAAGCTCCGCGCGCGCCTCGAACAGGGCGGTGGTGCGGAACGGATCAAACGCCAGCACGATCAGGGCAAGCTGACCGCCCGCGAGCGCATTGCCGCGCTGCTCGACCAGGGCGGCCCCTGGGTCGAAATCGGATTGCTCGTCGCCTGGGATCAGTACGACGGGCAGGCGCCCGCGGCCGGGGTCGTGACCGGCCTCGGCCGGGTGGGTGACCGGCCCGTAGTCGTCGTGGCCAACGACGCGACGGTGAAAGCGGGATCGTGGTGGCCGGAAACGATCAAGAAAATCCTGCGTGCGCAGGAGATCGCGATGCGGCAGCGGATCCCGATCATCTACCTGGTCGATTCCGCCGGCGTGAACCTGCCGTATCAGGGCGGCGTGTTCCCCGGTCAATACGGAGCGGCGCGAATCTTCTACTACAACTCGATCATGCGGCATTACCTCAAGGTCCCGCAGATCGCGGCGGTCATGGGACCCTGCATCGCGGGGGGCGCGTACTTACCCGCTTTGTCCGACGTGATCTTCATGGTCGAAGGCACCTCATTCATGGGACTGGGCGGCCCGAACCTCGTGAAAGGCGCGACCGGCCAGGTGGTCGACGCCGAGTCGCTCGGCGGCGCGGTGACGCACACGGGCGTGAGCGCCGTCGCGCATTATCGAGCGAAAGACGATAAGGACTGCATACTCCGGATCCGCGAATACGTGGGACGGTTGCCGCACCAGGGTGGTCCGCGGCGTACGTACACCGCGCCCAAGCGCGATACCAAGGCACTCTACGATCTGATCCCCGTCGACCATCGGATGAGCTATGACGTGCGCGCGCTGCTCGAAGCCCTGCTCGATGCGGGGCGGCTCGATGAGTTTCAATCGCAAATCGCGCCGGAGATGATCTGCGGCCATGGCGCGATCGAAGGGCGGCAGGTCGCGGTGATCGCCAATTCGCGCGGGGTCATCAAACCCAAGCAGAAGGGTGAGGCCCCTCGCATCGGCGGGATCATCTATACCGAGAGCGCCGAGAAGGTCGCGTACTTCATCGAGAATGCGAACCGCGAGCGCCTGCCGTTGCTGTTTATCCAGGATGTGTCCGGATTCATGGTCGGGACCGAAGCGGAGCATTCGGGTATCATCCGCGCCGGCGCGCGGTTCGTGGAGGCGATGGCGACCGCGACCGTTCCAAAATTGGTCCTGACGGTGAATCACGCTTCCGGTGCAGGCTATTATGCCATGGCGGGCCAGGGGTTCGACCCCGACTTCATCGTGTCGTGGCCGACCGGGCGGATGGGCGTCATGGAAGGCGAATCGGCCATTCAGGCCGTGTATGGCGCCGACGCGGCGCGGCCCGAGAACGCCGCGGCGGTCGACGCCATGCGGGCCGACTACGAGCATCAGCTCGACGCGAAATTCGCGGGCGCCCGCGGTTTTGTCGATGCGATCCTCACCCCGGAAGAGACGCGCGACACGCTTGCGTTTCTCATCGAGGTGTCCACCGAATTCACCGGCCCGCACCTCGGGCCCTTTGCTCTGCCGAGTGTGATGTGATCAGGAATCTCGCCGTCGTGTCGATTGTGTTCGGGGCCGCATGCGCATCCAAGGCCGCGGTTCCGAAGCCGCCAACGCCGGCGAAGCAGCCGCCGCCGACCGTCGCCGCAAGCCCGGCGCCGGTGGACGCGAGCCGCGTCAGCGCGGCTCAGCCCGTGGTCGAGCCCGCCGCCGCGTACATGCTCGGGCTGATGCCGCTCAAGAGCACCGGCGTCGATCTCTTCCGCCAGCTGCATCCGACCTACGATGGCCGCGGAGTCCTGATCGCCATACTCGATAGCGGTATCGATCCCGCGATTCCGGGACTCATCGCAACGAGCACCGGGGCGCCGAAGATCATCGAGCTCCGGGATTTCTCGGGCGAAGGACGCGTCGCCCTCACGGCCTTTCCCGCACCCACCGACGCGCAACTGAAAGGCGCCGCCCGGATCGCCCGGCTTACGACTGCCACGACCTGGTACCGCGGTGTCTTTCGCGAGCTGCCGCTGGGCCCCCTCCCGGCGGCCGACATCAACGGGAACGGCCGCAATACCGATGAATTTCCGGTCATCGTGGTGAAGGCATCGGACGGTTGGGCCGCGTTCATCGACACGAATCTCGACGGATCGTTCGAGGACGAGATGCCACTGCACGATTTCCGCCAGGGCCGCGAGATGATCGCGCTCGGGCGCAAGCCGCTCACGCTCGTGGCGAATTTCAGCGAGGCCGACAGCGTGCCGGTGCTCGACCTGTTCTTCGACACGTCGGGACACGGGACGCACGTCGCCGGCATAGCCGCGGGCAACAACCTCTACGACGTCGCGGGATTCACCGGGGTCGCGCCGGGCGCGCAGATCATGGGCCTCAAGATCGCGAACAACGCGCGCGGGGGGATCACGGTCCACGCCAGCATGATGCGCGCGATGGATTATGCCGCGCGCTACGCGGCACAGCGCAATCTGCCGCTCGTCATCAATCTCAGCTTCGGCGTCGGCAACGAGCATGAAGGGCGCGCCGTGATCGACTCGATCGTGGACGCCTTCCTGCTCGCCCACCCGGATATCGTATTTGCGATCGCGGCCGGCAACGACGGCCCCGGTCTCTCGACCCTCGGCTTTCCGGGCTCGGCAGATCTCGCGCTCTCGGTGGGGGCAACATATCCGGGGGTGTACGCGCAGCCCCAACAGGTGGGCGTGGCGCCGGCCCGCGATGTGCTCGCGTGGTTCAGCTCGCGTGGCGGCGAGCTCGCCAAGCCCGATATCGTCACACCCGGCATCGCCTTCTCCACGGTCCCGCGATGGAATACGGGCGAGGAAATCAAGCCGGGCACGAGCATGGCATCGCCGCATGCGGCCGGGCTCGCGGCCTGCCTCGTCTCGGCGCTCCAGCAGGAAGGCCGCCGGCCCAGCGCGTCGGAAGTGGTGCAGGCGTTGCGCGTTTCGACGCACAAATTGAGCGGGGCGCGCGTGATCGACGAAGGAACCGGGTCGCCGGAGCTCGACGTCGCCTATCAATGGCTGGAGGCTGGACATCAGGGCGCGATCTACGGCGTCCGCGCGGCAACCGGCGTTTCGGCCGCGTTCCGTCGCAATGGATTCGCGAATGCGCAGGACACGGTCGAGACCTTCACCGTGCGACACCTGGCAGGTCTTCGTGCGGCCCAGTTCGTGTTACGCAGTGATGTGCCGTGGCTGAGTACTGAAGACACCGTTGCTGCCGCGCCACGCGCGACAGAGATCCCCATCACGTATCACCGCAGCGCCATCACGGCGCCCGGACTGTACGTCGGCACGGTCACCGCACTCAATCCGCGCGACACCTTGGCCGGGCCGCTCTTCTCACTCGTCAACACCATCATCGTCCCCGTCGATCTCACCGCCAAGGTGCTGTTCGACGAGCGACACACGATTGCGCCGGCAGGGGTGCAACGCTACTTCCTGCGCGTCGCACAGCCCGGCGCGACGCTGCGGGC
Source organism: Gemmatimonadales bacterium (assembly GCA_035551075.1). Lineage (GTDB taxonomy): Bacteria > Gemmatimonadota > Gemmatimonadetes > Gemmatimonadales > GWC2-71-9 > 20CM-2-65-7. The sequence continues at coordinate 11,443 of DASZNX010000427.1, forward strand.
CACGGTCACGCTGCCCGACTCGCAAAGCCAGGAGGCCACCGTTCGTCTCTATGAACCGAACGGCGAACCGGCCCGGTCCGCTCCCGACGACATCGACATCGGCCAGCAGCAGCCCGGCACGGCCACGGTCGTGGTACGAGCGGAGGACCTGGTCCCGGGTGTCTATGAGCTCGATGTGATCGCGCCGCCGCTCAAGTCGGCGACCGCCACGGTTCGCGCCGACCTCGGGCCGGTAGCGCTCGCGGGCGGGCCGCAATCTGTCGAAGCCTCGAGCGTCGTCACTGGCGCCGCGAACAACGTGACCGGCCAAATCGTGCACCGGCTCGTCGGCGTCGAGCGCGCATACGCGGTCGCCGGTCGCGGGCTGCCGGCGGAGACGCTCCAGGTGAGGCCGCCGCGGTGGGCCAGACGGATGGAAGTGGATGTCGAGCTTACGCCCGACTTTTGGGATGAGATTACGGACTTCGCGATCACCGCATCGGATTCCACCGGCCAGCAGCTGCGCGGCGGCAACAAGCCGATGAACTATGCGTTCGGCCGCATGAACGTCGCGGTGCCCGACTCGCTCAAGGGCAAGGCCATTGTGATCGAGCTGTACCCCGCATTCGCCAAGCTTCCCGGACACACGTGGAAAGGCACAGCGCGGATTCGCTTCCTCGGACTCGATGAACCGATCGGGGAAGGAGGCGAGCTGTCGCTGGTGGCTGGTGGACGCACGATCGTGCGCCTGCCGAATCCTCCCTCCATCGACACACCCGATGGATTTGCGGCATTGATCGAAACCCGCGTGACCACGCTGGCAGGTACGCTGGCGGCCCGTCGCACGGCGGTCGCGAGCGGCGCCGAGGGCGCGCGGTGACCGCGGGACCGGCCACGGTGCGAGTCGCGGCCGGGCAGGGATTCTGGGGAGACTGGTTGGAAGCGCCGTATCGTCAGGTCACGGGTGGTCCCATCGATTATCTGATGATGGACTATCTCGCCGAAGTGACGATGTCGATTCTCCAGAAGCAGAAGTCGCGGGACGCCTCGCTCGGCTACGCCACCGATTTCGTCACGCAAATGGAGCGCATCCTTCCCACCGTTGTCGAGCGTGGGATCAAAGTGACGGCCAATGCCGGTGGCGTGAACCCGCGCGCCTGCGCGACGGCGGTGGCTGCCGTCGCACAAAAGCTCGGCCTCGCGGGCAAACTGAAAATCGGCATCGTCACAGGCGACGACTTGCTCGGCCGGCTCGACGGCCTCGTCGCGCGCGGGCACGAGCTCAAGAACCTCGATACGGGGCGGCCGCTGCGCGACGTTCGTGACCGCGTGCTCTCCGCGAACGCCTATCTCGGCGCGGCGCCGGTCGTCGAGGCGTTGCAGCGGGGCGCCCAGGTCGTGATCACCGGCCGCGTCACCGATACCGGCTTGACCCTGGCACCGCTCATGCACGCGTTCGGCTGGCCCAGCGACGCATGGGACTTGATCGCCGCCGGGACCGTCGCGGGACACATCATCGAGTGCGGCGCGCAGGCGAGCGGCGGCAACTGCTTGAACGACTGGGAGGACATGCCCGACCTCGCGAACGTCGGGTACCCGATCGTCGAAGCGCGCGCCGACGGCACGTTCGATTTGGTCAAGCATCCCAAAACCGGCGGTCGCATCGACGTCGCCTGCGTCACGGAACAGCTCGTGTACGAAATGGGTGACCCGCGCGACTACATCACCCCCGATGGCGTGGCCGATTTTACGACCATTCGACTGACTCAGGTGGGAAGGGACCGGGTGCAGGTATCAGGTGTCAGGGGCAAACCAGCGACCGACAAGCTCAAAGTCTCGATCGCCTACTTTTATGGCTATAAAGCCATCGGCACACTTGTCTACGCGTGGCCCGATGCGCTCGAGAAAGCGCGGGCGGCCGATCGCGTGCTGCGCCAGCGACTCCAGGATCTCAAGCTCAAGTTCGAGGCCATCCACACCGAATTCGTCGGTGCAACGGCCACACACGGGGCACTCGCGGTCGCGGACATCGACGCGAGCGAGCTCCCCGAGGTGCAACTGCGCATCGGCGTCCGCGCGCCCGACAAGGCTCCGGTCGACCGTTTCACTCGCGAAATCGCGCCGTTGATCCTGAATGGGCCGCCCAGTGTCACCGGATTCGCAGGAGGGCGGCCCAAGCCGGAAGAAATCGTCGCGTACTGGCCGGCGTTGATCGACCGCACGATGGTCGAGCCGAAAGTGGAGATCGTGGAAGCATGAAGAAGAGAACGCGGGCGGTCAGGCGGTCGAAGGGCCGCATGGTCCGGCTCGTAGAAATCGCCCATGCGCGCTCCGGCGACAAAGGCGACACCGCCAACATCGGGCTCATTGCGCGCGATCCCAAGTATTATCCGCTGCTCGTGCAGCAGGTGACGGCGGCCCGCGTGGCGCGGCATTTTATCGGCATGATCAAAGGGCCGGTCGAGCGATTCGAGCTGCCCAACCTCAACGCGCTGAATTTTCTGCTGCACGGCGCGCTCGATGGCGGCGGCACGATCTCACTCAAGACCGACGCTCAGGGAAAGGTCCTTTCGACGGCATTGCTGCGCATGGAAATCGCGGTGCGCCGGTGAGCGATCGCGTCCTGGTAAACGTGACCGGCGGCATCCTCACGGCGACGCTCAATCGCCCGGAGAAGCGCAACGCCATCGATACGGCGATGATCGACGGCTTGCTCGAGATGCTCGAGCGTGCCGACCTCGATGCGGCGGTCCGCCTCGTCGCGATCCGCGGGGCGGGCCGCGATTTCTGCGCCGGTATGGACCTCAACGAGCTCCTGGCCTCGGCCGATCAGTCGACCGAGCAGAACCGCAGGGCGGCGCTGCATTTCGCGCAAGTGTTCATCCGGATGCGGCGGCTGCCGAAGCCGGTCGTGGCAATCGTGCACGGCCGCGCGCTCGCGGGAGGATGCGGGCTCGCGACGGCGTGCGATCTCATTCTCGCCTCGGAATCGTCCCAGTTCGGCTATCCGGAAGTCCAACGGGGCTTCGTGCCCGCGATGGTCATGACCATGCTGCGCCGCACGGTGGGCGAAAAAATCGCCTTCGATCTCGCGACCACCGGCCGTCTGCTCGACGGGACGGAAGCTGCCGCGGCCGGACTCGCGTCGCGAGTGTATGAAGACGCGGACTTCGAGGAGCAGGCGGCTGAGGTGCTGCGGGTGCTTGCCGAAGCGAGCGCATCGGCGCTGGCCTTCACGAAACAGCAGTTCTACCAGCTCGACGGGTTAGGTTTCGAGGAAGGCCTGAGGCTGGGGGCCGATGTCAACGCGGTAAGCCGCAGCACGCCCGATTTTCGCGCGGCGCTGAGCGCATTCCTGAGGAAGTGAGGAGACGATGCGCAATCTGAACATTCCGATGTACGATCCCGAACTGGTTCGCCCCATGCGCGAGGAGCTCACTCGGCTGGGGTTCGAAGAGCTGCGGACTCCCGCAGAGGTGGACGCGGTCCTCACCACGGAGCTGGCACCGACCCTCGTCGTCGTGAACTCAGTCTGCGGCTGCGCGGCCCGCAACGCCCGACCCGCCGCGGCGCTCGCGATTCAACACCCTCGGCGTCCCGGGCGGCTCGTCACGGTATTCGCGGGCCAGGACGCGGATGCGACCGCGCGCGCACGCAGCTATTTCACGGGCTATCAACCGTCCTCACCTCAGATCGCGTTGTTCAAGGATGGCCGCCTCGTGTTCATGCTGGAACGGCGCAACATCGAAGGCCGGAACGCGCGCGATATCGCCGCCGATCTCACCGCGGCGTTCGACAAATTCTGCTGACAGCCGGCAGCCAACAGCCGTCAGCTCCCCCTCCCCCTCGCCCTGACCTCGCCGCTGCGATCGACGAGGCCTGGGCAAAGATCCGTGCCGCGCCCGGCTTTCTCACCGAGCGCGAAGGCCGGTTTCTCGCCCTGGTCGCGGCATGCGCGCCGGCTCGAGGGGCGATTCTCGAAATCGGCAGCTACAAGGGAAAGTCGACGGTCGGCTTGGCATCCATTGCGCAACGCTACGGCCTTGGCCCGGTCGTGGCCGTCGATCCGCACTCCGCGCCCGCGGTCACCGACTTCGGACATGGCTCGCAGCAGTCGTCGTGGGACGACTTCCGCGCATCACTGCGCGCTGCGGGCGTGGAGGGCTCAGTCGAGGCGCACCGCATGTATTCGCGCGAGCTGGCCGGCAATTGGGATCGGCCGATCCGATTTCTGTGGATCGACGGCGATCATACCTATCGCGGCGCCAAAGAAGACATCGATCTCTTTCGGCGCCACCTCGCGCCCCACGCGATCGTGGCGCTGCATGACGTGCTGCACAGTTTCGAGGGCCCGATCCGTGTCTTTGTCGAGGAGCTGCTCGCCTCAGATCAATTCGGCCCCGCCGGGGTGTGCGGCTCGATCGGGTGGGCGCAATACCGGCCGGCCGATGGCGTACAGTGGCGTGGCTCGCGCCGCGCGCTCGCGCGCAAAGCCGCGCGACTCATTGCGTTCGTGCGGGACGGGCGGCAACCGAAGGGGTTTGCGAAACTGCGGTATAAGCTCTGGAGGGGGCTCGTGCCCCACGCGGCCGCCGATCCGGCCGCGTGGGTGCGAGCGGTCGGCTAGAGAACCCCGCGTCTCACGCGAAAGTCCACGATCTGTGCCGTCCAGCTCCACAGCGAGTCCTGGCGCTCCATCGCGACTCCGGTCGCTTCACGCCGGTGCCAACCTTGCATGACGTTTTGATCCTGAGTCCAGATCTTCACGCGATGATGCGGGACGAGCTTCTCCCAGTTCTGCGCCTGCTGGGGCTGGGCATACAGCAACCGAATCGTGACGTTCCGGGAGAGATATTCTATCGGGCTCACGTCGATCTTGGCGTACAGCTGCGCCGCGGGCATGCGGCCCGCGCCCGGGAAATCGGGCACCCCGTCTGAGAACAATACGATATTCAGCGGCGCGAGCACGAGGTTCTGGCGCTTGATGTGCACGGCGGTGCGCTGGAAAAAGGCGTTGAAATCGGTGATCGGGTCGTCCTCAGGGAACCACGAGCGCAGATCCGATTCGATCTGCGCCGGCGTCTTCTCCGTGAGATCCTGGATCGGATGGAAGCTCTTCGGCTGGCCGATGTGTTCGCCGCCGAGTGAGCCGACAAAGACATCGGTCGTCTGCTTGAGGCCGCCAAGACCGTTCACGTGCGCGTAGATGTACAACGCGGCGTAGCGCATCGCCTCGTCGAAATAGCCGCTCTTGCGGAATGAGCCCGAGATGTCGAGCCCGACCACGAGGGTGTTCCTCGGCGGGGGCGCGTTCGCCGGCGGCTTGCAGCCGGTGAGGCCGAGGGCGAGGAGTACTGCGACGCCGCGCCTCACCGTGCCACCTCGCCGCTCACCCGAGCGGGGAAGTGCGTCGCCGCCACCACGTCGTCGATCGACTTGAACGGCAGTGAAAAATGCGGGCGCCCGGTGAACACGACGAACAGGAAGTTGAGGCCGGACGCCACCGTCTGGAGCACCGGCAGGGATACGAGCTCGAACAGCTCGCGCGCTTCCTTGCGGAACCATTCGCGCTCCGCCTTGAGCGCGGCGATCGGGCTCTTCCAGTAATCGGCGATCTGCGGCGCGGCACCGCCATGCGCGCCGCCGCCCTCGACCACCATCGGCTGGCGGCTGACGATCGCGATGAGCGCGGGTGCGCCGAAGCGGCCGAACAGGAACCACGTCATGCCGCGGACGCCGACCCAGGCGAAGAACGCGAGCAGAATCGTCTCGATGGCCGTGAGCTGAATGCCCTGCTGCGCGAGCCACGGCGTCATCGCGTCCACCAGCTCGCGATACAGGAACAGCACTTCGAACATCGCGACGGCGATTTCGACGGCGGTCATCGAGATGATCTGACCGTATTGCCTGCTCTTGATGGCGTCGTTCAGGACCTGAATGCAGGCAAAGCTGCCCGCGACCAGAACCCACAGGAACAGCCAGAGC
>DASZNX010000428.1:0-1962 GCA_035551075.1 Gemmatimonadales bacterium
ACGCCGCACAGTGCGCGCGCGTCGCCGAAGCGGTCGACGTCCTGCAAATCCCGGCCTTTCTCTGCCGCCAGACCGATCTGCTGGTCGCTGCGGGCAAAGCCGGCCGGCCGGTGAACGTCAAGAAGGGGCAGTGGATGTCGCCGGAAGAAATGCGCGGGGCGGTCGAGAAAGTGCGCTCGGGCGGAGCGCCGGAAGTCGCCGTGACGGAGCGGGGCACATTCTTCGGGTACGGCGATCTCGTCGTCGACATGCGCACCTTCCCGAGGCTCAAGGCGGCGTGCGCCGCGCCCGTGATATTCGACGCGACGCATTCCGTGCAGCAGCCGGGCCAGGGAAAGGACGGCTCGAGCGGCGGCCAGCGCGGCTTTATTCCGACTCTGCTGTATGCCGCGGCCGCCGCTGGGGCTGACGGTTTCTTCCTCGAAACACATCCCGACCCAGCCCGCGCCCCATCCGACGGCCCGAACATGATCCCGCTCGATCAGCTCGCTGGAATCGTCGGTCTGGCCGTCGATGTATGGCAGCGAGTCCGGGAGGCTGTCCGTGCGTAAGCCGGTGAAGGCCGCGCAGCGAGAGGCGGCCGGCGATCAGCTGGTCGCGCGGGGGAAGCGCGTGCTCGCGCTCGAAGCCGCGGCGGTGAAACGGCTGGCCGATCGCCTTGGACCGGCGTTCGCGCAGGCGATCGAGTTGCTCAAGGGCGTAGAGGGGCGCGTCATTGTCTCGGGAGTCGGCAAGTCGGGACTGATCGCGCGCAAGATCGCCGCGACGTTCACCTCGACGGGTACGCCCGCGACGTTTCTGCACCCGATCGATTCACTTCACGGCGATCTCGGCCGAGTCGGCAAGAAGGACATCGCGATTCTGCTGTCAAAGAGCGGCGCGTCGGACGAGCTCTTCGGGCTGGTCGCGCAGCTCGAGCGCTTTGGAGTTCCCATCATCGCGCTGATCGGCAATCCCGACTCGCCGCTCGCGCGGTATGCGACGGTGGTTCTCGACGCGTCGGTGACCGATGAGGCGTGTCCCGAGACGCTCGCGCCCACCACCAGCACCACGGCCGCGCTGGCACTCGGCGACGCGCTGGCGGTCACGCTGCTCGAAGAGAAGGGCTTCCGGCGGGACGATTTTGCCACGCTCCACCCGGGCGGCGCGCTGGGACGCAAGCTGTTGCTCCGAGTCGCCGATGTCATGCTGACCGACAATCTGCCGATGCTCACCGCCGATCGCCCGATGCGCGAGTGCGTGGTGCTGCTCGCGGGGCGGCGCGGCACGGTCGCCGTTGTGGATAAGAAGGGCATTCTGGTGGGCGTCGTCACCGCGGGCGATCTCACGCGCCTGATGGAGCGCACGGACGACTTCCTCAGCGTGCCGGTGCGCGACGTGATGACGCGAACGCCGAAATCGACCACGGCCGACGAGCTGGCCAGCGTCGCGGTGAGCCTGATGGAGCGTCACGGAATCATGGCACTGCCGGTGCTCGATCGAGACAAGCAGGTTGTCGGGATCGTGCATTTGCACGATTTGATGCGGGCAGGGGCCGTATGACGTCCCGTTGTTCACACCCTCAAGGGTGTGCTCTGCGAACTGTTGTCCTTAAGGACAACCGGTTGCCGAGCGCAGGCTTTGGCCTGTCGATCATAATCGGGATTCTGCTTTCGGTTCTTTCGGCCTGCAAAGGCGGCACGCGAGTGACGGCGACGCAGGCCGCGCTCGACAGCGCCGATCAGGTGCTCATCGGCATGAGCCATTTCGTCACCGAGTCCGGGGTGTTGCGGGCGCGGGTGCGCGCCGATACCGCCTACTTCTACTCCGGCACGCAGCGTGCCGAGCTGCGCAACGTTCACGTGACCTTCTACGACATCACCGGGCGGCCGACGTCGACTCTCACGTCGAAAGAGGGCACGCATCACTGGCGCACCGGCGACATGGAGGCACGCCAGAATGTGGTCGTGGTGCGGGACAAAG
>DASZNX010000429.1:0-7704 GCA_035551075.1 Gemmatimonadales bacterium
GAGTCCACCGGCAGCACCACTGCCACCTTCGGCACCGGCCCCTCCGGCGCCGCCGGCACCGCCGTCGCCTGTCTCGATCGTATTGCCCGTGATCGTCAGGTTCGACTCCACGCCCACGATGCCGAACGAGCCACCACCACCGCTGCCACCGCCGCCGCCGGTGCCGCCGCAACCGCCCGTGCCACCACTGCCGGCTCCATTACCGCCGCCGGTAGAATCGAGCCCGCCGCCTCCACCGCCTCCGCCACCACCACCGCCATCCTGCCCGCTGACTCCGGCAGCGCCACCCGACACGAAGTAGAAACCGTCGCTGAAGAAGCCTCCAAAGGACTTCCCACCGTTGCCTGCATCTCCCGCCACCCCCGCGAGGCCGTCCTGCCCACGCTGACCCGCAGGCAAGGGGGCCGTGTCAGCGCCGAGGCCGCCAGCTCCACCGGCGCCGCCGTTGGGCGCGTTGCCCGGCGCGCCATCGTCGCCGGCGGTGCCAGGCTGCCCGCCTTGTCCACCCGCGCCACCGATCAGCAGTGTGCCCCCTGCACTGCATACGAGCATGGTCTGAAACGCGCCCGCACCTGCGGGGCCGTTGACACTCCCCGGCTGTCCATCGGAGCCGGCGAGACCGTTCTGCCCCGCGAAACCGGTGAAGCCGTTCCTGCCCGCGCGGCCGCCTCCCGCGACGATGTGGTTGCCGGAGATCGTCGCGACGCTGCGCGTCAACACGATTCCGTAGGCGCTCTGCCCATTGAGCAGCGCGTCGCCGCTCCTGACCGTGAAGCCGTCGATCGTGATGCCGAGTACGCTGTCGCCATGCACCGCGAGGGCCGCATCCATCGGTCCCGGGCCGATGGTCGTGACGAACGTCGCCGGGTCACGCGTCCAGGTAGCCGGATCGTAGCCACCGTACAAGCTGATCCCTGAACGCAGCTCCACGTTCTCGGGATAAATGCCCTGCGCGACATTCACACGCGACTTCGCGAGCGACTCTGCCAGCGCGATCCCCGCTTGAATGGTCCTGAGCGGGGCGCTTTGGGTGCCGTTGCCGCTGTCGCTGCCCACGGCGCTCACGTAGATCGCGTCCAGGGTGATGACGACCGAAATGCAGGCCTCGATGCTCGCGTTCCCGGCGGCATCACGGCCCGTCACGCAGAAGCGATGCTCACCAGAAACCGCGAGCGGCGCCACGTGGGCGCGCACCGCTTCGATTGGCTGATCGAACGTGCTGTCTTCCGCGAACATCGGCACCGGCGGGCCACTGTCGACCGTGTAGGACGCGCTGGCGATATTCGAGCCGCCCGTCGCGCTGTCGTTCACGATCGCGGTCAGGTCGAACGCGCTGCCCGCGAGCGGATTGGCCGGCGACGTGGCGACATTGGTCACGACTGGCGCCTGAGTATCATTGAACGTTGCGGTGAAGACTGCGAACGTCAGCTTCGCACCCGTGGCATTGTCGACGGCGCGCGCTTCGACCCGCTGCGGTCCTGAGAAGCCGAGGGTCCAGCGCTCCTGCACGATGCCGTCTCGACCCGAGATCGCGGCGCCCGCGAAGACGCTGCCGCCTCCCGAGACCACCACGAAATTCACGATCTGACCGCTCACCGTGCGGCCGCGCGAGTCCTCCACCCGCGCGACAAGCGGGGAGGGCAGTTCCGTTCCCGGCCCGCCGATCTGGTTGTTGCCGGACACCACCGACAACGAGAGTGGCCCGAGCGCTTGATCGGTATCTGCTGGACTGACACACGAGGCGAGCAACAGAGCGGCCAACAGCGAGAGCGAGGAGAGACGCACAAGTCCTCCTGGCAGGGCGTGGTATTGATCCAGCGCGAAACGGCTACGCTAAAGAGGTAGCCCGCCGAGGACTGGTTTCACTAGGAAAAATCCGCTCAGTAGTTTCCCTGAACGACCGCTGGTCGAAAGACGGGTGCTAGGCAATGCGCACTAGTGTCTCGCGGCGGCAGCCGCAGGCGCCTTCATGCTCAGCGCACGCGCTCTTGCCGCACAGGGGACAGGGCTCGACCTCGTCCGACGCAAGCACCGCGTCGGGCTCCGCCACGCACGTCGCGCGATGCTTTTCGCATACAAGGCGGCCCGAACCGTCCGCTCGGCGCAGATGCCTCGAACACTGGATCTGTCGGTCCACGGCACACACGGCCTGATGCGCGGTGCAGACCGATCGGCCGCAGCTCGCGCACTCGACCACCTCGTCTATGCCCACGGGCTCGTTGGTGCCGCCCTCGCAGTAGCGCAGACACGTCGAGCACAAGCGCCGGCTGCCCTTGGGCGCGTCGCTCTTGCTCTGCTCCGCATGGCGGTTGCACACGATCCGGCCGCAGCTGCCGCAGGCCTCGAGACACGCGGAACAGGCCGGGTGCTCGCCCTCGGCGCAAATGCCTTCATGCGCCGAGCAGTGCGCCATGCGGCACGACTCGCACACGCGCGCGTGTTGTTCGCACGCAGGCTGCTCGTCGACTCGGCAGGCTGCGACGCCGTGATCGGTGCAGAAGCTCGACTCGCACACGGAGCAACGCGTGGAGCAGGCATCACACGCGCAGTGGCCGCGCTGGTCTTCTTCGTGGACGCAGATGACCAGTTCCTTCGGCGCCCGGCCGCACTTGGGGCACGCAAAAATCCAGGCCGCCGCTCCAGCGACCGGCCGTTGTGCCGCGAACCGAGCCCGAACGCCGCGCGTCGACTTGATGTCCCACTCGACACGCTGCACCAGGATCTGCGCGTCGGTGAGCTGGAGCGGATGCATGATGGCCTGTACTTGATGGCGGCGCATCTCCTCCGCTCGACGCCGCTCGTGCAACGCGGTGATGGTGCGGACGTCGTCGGGATCGGTCTTGTCGGCAAGCACCGAAGCGAAGTAACGATCGAGCCGTTCCAACTCCGCGGCGACGTCCTTTTCAGCGGCGGCCTGCCGCGCCCCCACACGCTCGGCGCTCTGTTTCGACACGTCGCCCAGCAGGAGCTCGAGCATTTCCGCGGGAGCGCGTGCGGGCACGAGCTTGGCGTCGGGGACGTCGTCCGGATCGGCCGGCGCGATCCGCTGCGCTTCCAGATCCGCGAATAGCGCGGCCACCGCGTGATCCGTACGGGCGCCGGTGGCCAGATCGATGACCGCAGTCTCGATCAAAATTTCCTCGACCGCCGCCCCAGCGCGCAGCACGACGCGCGCGAGTAACCGTCCAATCGTATGGATGGCCAATGCAGATTTGCGCCGCCGTGCAGTGCCGTCCCGCACGGGGACGGTAAGACCGTGCGTCGTGCGTCGTACGTCGTGCGTGGTACGGCGTGCGGCGTGCATCGTGCGTGAGCCTGCCCCGAGCGGAGCGAGGGGTACGTCGGGCGTGCTGCTCGGGAGCGGTATGATGCCGAGCGACAGCCGGCCCGCGCGCGCACGAATGGCCTCGAACAAGTGCGCGAGGAAGGGGCTGCCGAGCACCGCCATTTCGGCGTCGGGGTCGCGCTCGAGTGCTTCGAGTGACAGGGCCACGCGTACCGCCGCTCGTCCGCCGAAATGCGTGCGCTCGGCGAGCGGCAGTTTCATCTCGTACAGATCAGCGCCGCGCGGCAGCAGCTTCACCTTGGCGAGCTTGCAATACCGTTCGAGTAAAGGACGGATTCGTGGATTGCTCTCCGCGATCGGTGCGGACGTCTCTCGTGCGTCGTGCGTCGTGCGTCGTCCGTGTCGCTGCGAAGGGCGTTTCCGTTTCATGCGGCCTCCACAGCGATATCAATCAGTGCCATCGGTCGGCGCTCGGCCTGCGCCACGAGCGTGATCGCCCGTCCCGAGCTGGTCAGGCCGGTGAGCCGCACGAGAGTGCCGTACTGCGGATGACTGCCCGCGGGCTGCGTGGTGGTAGCGCCCCCGATCGGCTCGATCGACTCGAGCGCCTCGAGCAGCTCGGTGACGTGCACGCCGAGTCGCTGGCGCTTGGCTTCCCATCCCGCGGCCTTCACGAGCTGGCTCGTGCCCCCCGCCAGGCCGAGCCGCAGCCGCGCGGGCACCGAAAGGTCGTCGAACCGCCGCTCGAGCCGAGTGGCGTTGTCGTCCGGCGCGATGATGGAGTTGAGTTGCTCCTGCGCTCGGCCCGCCGCGCTACTCTTTTCGATATCGAGGCCCAGCGTCTCCACGCGACGCGCGAAGTCCTCGTCGTTCTCCGCCGCGAGCCACTCGTCGGCGAGCCGCACCTCGAACTTTTGCGCGCCGCCGAACTCGCCGAGGATCAGGTCGAGCTCGCCCACGACGAGCTCGAAGAGTTTGATCTTCTTGTCGAGCAGGTGGAGGATGTACGACTCGATGGTGCCGGCCGCGGCGAGGTTCACGATGTGGACCTCGCGCTTTTGCCCGATGCGGTGCACGCGCCCGATGCGCTGCTCGACCACCATCGGATTCCACGGCAGATCGTAGTTCACGAGCACGTTGCAGATCTGCAGATTGCGGCCTTCGCTGCCGGCGCGCGTCGCGATCAACACGCTGCGCTCGTCGTCGTGGAATGCGCGGATCCGCTTGTCCCGCTCGGCCGTGGTGAGTGCGCCCCAGTACACGATTGGTTGGCGACGCAGCGCCTTCACTCGCTGCTCGATTAGCTCGACGGTCGGGCGGTGATCGCTGAAGATGACGACGCGGTCGGGCGTCTCCTTCAGGATCTTGGTGAGCACGTTGAGCTTCGCGTGCGTGGTGACTTTACGCGCGCGCACGGCGAGCTGGCGCGCGATGCCGCGGTACGCGGGCTTGATGCGCTCCGCTTCGGCCAGATGCTCGAGCGACTCGGCTAACGCCTTGGCCGATGAGCAGAGGCGCTGCCGCAGATGGATCATGGCGAGCTGGACCATCCCCTTGCCGGTGCGCCGCCGCGCCTCCGTGTCATCCTCGTCTTCCTCGTGCTGCACGAACCCCTCGCGATACAGCTGCCGCAGGAACTCCGTGGTGCGCTCGTAGAGATCTGCCTCCGACTTGGTCAGCTTCACCTCGGGATGCCGGGGACGGCGCGGCGGCAGATCGAGATCGTCGACCACGCTCGCGCGGCGCGTGCGGATCATGACGGCGTGCGTGAGAGCGCGCAGCGCCTCGGCGTCCTTGGGCTGGCGCGGATCGCCCGCCACGAGGTGCGCGGCGCGGAATTCCTCCCAGGTGCCGAGCTGTCCGGGGCGGAGCAGGGTGACGAGGTTGTACAGTTCGCGCAGATCGTTCTGCAGCGGCGTCGCGGTGAGGAGCAAGAGAAAATCGCGCTCGATCTTCTCGATGAATTTGTACGTCGCGCCGCGGTGGCTCTTGATCTTGTGAGCCTCGTCGACGATCACGAGGTCCCAATGGTGCCGCAGAATCTCCTCGGCATGCCGGCGGGAGCGCGCGCGGTCGTGCGACACGATCGCCTTGGTGACGCGATGCCAATCGTCTGGGTCCGTCGGCGTGTCAAAGCGCTGGAAGAATTTTTCTTCCAGCTCTCCCTGCCATTGTCCTACCAGCGATGCCGGCGTGAGGATGAGCGTGCGGCGGGCCAGCCCGCGAATCGCCAGCTCCCGGTAAATGATGCTCGCCTCGATCGTTTTGCCGAGCCCGACTTCGTCGGCGAGGATCGCGCGGCCGCCCATGTGCCGCAGCACCCGCTGGGCAACGTCGATCTGGTGTGGCAACTCTTTGATGGCATGGCCGCCCAGCGTGATCAGCCGGTCGAAGCCGGGCACGAGTGCGACATGCTCGGCCTCGCGCCGCAGCTGGTACCAGTCGCGATGCGCCTGCGCGGGAGGCGCGCCGAGCTGCTTGGCAAACAGCTCGAATGAGCGCTCGTCGATCGACCACAGATCGGCAGCGCGAAGGGTCTCGGAACCGTCGCTGTTGGCGGCCGCCGCTTCAGTCGTCCGAATTCCGATACCCGCCCCCCTTCATCCAACTCGGCACTGACGGGGTGGACACGCGCGGCGCCTTGGGAGCGCCTCGTTGGGCGGGGGGGGCCGGGGGCGGGGGCGCCGGAGGAGCGGGCTTCGACGCCGAAGTCGAGCTCGGCGATTTGAAGCTCGCCAGATTTCTGAGAATACTGTCGAGATTGCCGACCTTCATCGGAGGCTGCTGCAGCATCGCTGCCATGGCACCGGTGAGTTGGTCGATCCACTCCGACCCGATCCGACGTAACTGTTGCCAAATCGGCGATCGACCCACCTGCAGGAAATCTTCGCGCACGAAGATCAGATTGTCGCCGGTATGAAAGTTTTCCCACAGGCTGGCATCCTGCTCGAGCGCCGCCAGCGATAGATAGATGACGAGCGCTGAAAAACGATCAATCTCCAGACCGTAGTCTTCCTCGCTCCGTTCGGGATGCTGATAGGCGCGGTGCCCGGTTTCGGTGGCGTGGCGGCCCTTCAATTTCGGCACCCACATGCCGTCGTAGTCGACCAGCTGGAACGATCCGCCGCGCACCAGGATATTGCCGTGCTGCAAATCGCCGTGCGCGATCCGCGCGTATTCGAGGTCGCGAACCAGGTTCACCCATTTTGTCCGCAGGCCCGAGAGTAACCAGGGGAAGCGGAGCTGCTTCTCGATATACGTGTGCAGCAGGTCGCCCTCCGCCCACTGCATTTTGACGATCGGGAACCACTTCGAGCCGATCTGGATGCCCTGCTTGAGAAACTGAAAATCAACATCGTAGCGCAGGCTGACCTTGCGCAGGTGTCTGGAGATCGCCTCATACCGTTCGGCATGGTCGCTGATGGGGCGGAGGAAACAGCGAATCGCCCAGACCTTCCTGAAGGAAAAGAAGCCGCCCGGTTTGATGCCTTTATAAACCACGGCGTTGCCGCCAGTGGCGGGTTTGGGCATCCCGAACTTATCGAGCTCCAGGGCGACCGCTCGTAATCCTCGGTCAGCAAAAGCCTTCTGCGGGTGCTGCACCGCCTCATGGTATTCGGTCAGGTCCGGCCAGGCTCCGGCGCCCATCGCTATCTCTCCTTCGCTGCAACCGGTGAATCGTGATGAATGATGCGGACCAGGGTACAGTCGTCATTGCGCAATCCATTCTTGCGACCGTAGGCGACCAACGCGGCAAAACTCTCGGGGGTACTCAGCTTCCGGTACAGCCACCTCCACAATGGTCGCCCGTCTTCATTTCGTTTCAGCAGCCAGGCAGCCAGCGCATCGGTGGCGAGCAGCAGCATGTCTCCATCGCGCAGAGTGCCCTTGCTGCTTTCGATCCGTTCGTCCGGTTGCCCGCCGTTCGCGTTGGAGCCGATCAGATACGGGCTCATGGTGAATTGCGACGACTCTTGCAACGGGAACGCCTTGAGCACTCGCATCCGTTTACCGACGTCATCGACCTGCATCAGGCAACAGTCACCAACGGCAAGCGCCGTCCACCGGTTATTGCGCGAATCAATCTGGACGCCGAGGAACGCCGCGAACGCGCCCTGCTCGGCCTTTTCGCTGGCGAACCACGGAAGCGGACGGGGGCGGCCCGTGAGTCTGCGTCGCCACAGGCGGCGCGCCGGGGTGAGCTGCGCAAAGAACTCCTCTCCGGCGACGTCACTGCGCACATAGCTCTCGGCCAGCAGCACCGCCCAGAGCTTGGCGAAACTGCTCTCGGTGGCGCCGTCGGCCACCGCCACGCGAATGCTCCCCCCGCCCTCCCCGCCCCCCCCGGCATGAGCACGAGTCAGTCGCTGCGCCCACGCGTCCTCGTACTCCTCGGCGCTGTTGCCCGACTTGGGACA
>DASZNX010000430.1:0-9704 GCA_035551075.1 Gemmatimonadales bacterium
CTGTATGGCCGATAAATCAGCGCGCCGCGTAATCGGGAAAGCGCTGCGGAAGGTCGATGCAGCCGCGAAGGTCAGCGGAGCCACCAAGTTCGCCGACGACCTCGCGTTTCCCCGCATGCTGTTTTGCAAGCTCTTGCGCAGTACGCAGCCGCACGCTCGCATCGTTGCAATCGACACGTCTGCCGCAATGACGCTCGACGGCGTTCACGCCGTGCTCGTTGGCCGCGACCTGCCAATTCCCTTCGGCATCCTGCCCGTCTCGCAAGACGAACACGCGCTCTGCATCGACAAGGTTCGCTTCATCGGAGATCCTGTCGCCGCGGTCGCCGCGACCAGCGAGGAGACGGCTACGGCAGCCCTCGACCTCATACGCGTCGAATACGAGCCGCTCAAAGCCATCGCCTCAGCCGAAGAAGCCGTTGAGCATCCGCAGCCGCGGATTCACGACTACGGCGACGGCGGCAATCTCCACAAGCTGATCGATCTGGAATTCGGCGATGCGGAAGCCGGAATCCGAGAAGGAGACATCGTTCGGGAGGATCTTTTTTTCTTCGAGGGCAACACGCATTTGCCGATGGAGCAGCACGCCGCTGTCGCGCTGTGGTCCCCCGATCAAAAGCTCACACTGTGGACCTCCACGCAAACGCCGCACTACGTGCATCGCGCGCTGGCGAAGGTACTGGAGCTGCCCGCGGCACGCATTCGTGTCATCGCCACGCCCAATGGCGGCGGGTTCGGCGGCAAGAGTGATCCCTTCAATCACGAGATCGCCGTCGCGAAGCTCGCGATGATGACCGGCCGGCCGGTGAAGATCACGCTGACTCGAGAAGAGGTTTTCTACTGCCACCGAGGACGGCATCCCACGCTGATGTCGGTGCGAACCGGCGTGACGAAAGACGGCGCGATCACGGGAATGCATTTCCGGTCGTTGCTCGATGGGGGCGCGTACGGCTCATACGGCGTCGCGAGCACGTATTACACGGGTGCGCTGCAGACCGTGACCTACCACATCCCCCGCTATCACTTTCAGGGCGCGCGAGCGTTCACCAACAAGGCGCCCTGCGGGCCGAAGCGCGGGCACGGTACGCCTCAGCCGCGTTTTGCGCTCGAAGTACACATCGACAAGATCGCCGAGCAGCTCGCTATCGACCCCGCCGAGCTGCGTCTCAGGACACTCGTGCCCGCGAACTCACTGACCGCGAACTACCTCCGCGTCGGATCGATGGGGCTTGGGAAATGCATAGCGAAGGTCGTCGAGGGTTCTGAGTGGAAACGGAAATTCCGGAAACAGGGGCTCGGGCGTGGCGTCGGACTGGCGTGCTCGAGCTACATCTCGGGCGCCGGCTTGCCCATCTACTGGAACAACATGCCCCATTCCGGCGTGCAGCTGAAATGCGACCGCGGCGGCGGCGTCACAGTCTTCTGCGGCTCCACGGAAATTGGACAGGGCTCCGATTCCATCCTCGCCTACATCGTGGCTGAAGTTCTTGGTGTCGATCCGTTCGATGTCGCCGTCGTCACCGCTGATACAGATCTGACACCCGTGGATCTAGGCAGCTACTCGAGTCGAGTGACGCTGATGAGCGGCAACGCCGCCCTACAGGCCGCCGAACGGGCGCGTGAGATTCTCGCGGTTCACGCGGCGAAGAAGCTCGAGATTCCGGTCGACAGCATGACGTTCGCAGGCGGCCGAGTCTACGACAAAAGCAATCCCCGGCAGGGCATGTCGTTCGCCGAAGCGGTGCAAGTTGCGGAAGCCGCGGAGGGCACGATCGGGACCGTCGGCTCCTATACGCCGCCGCCGAGCGCCGGAAAGTATCGCGGCTCGGGCGTCGGACCCTCACCGGCCTACTCGTACAGCGCGTGCGTCGCGGAAGTGGAGGTCGATCCTGAGACGGGCATCGTTCGCGTGCCGACGATCTGGATCGCCCACGACGTGGGCCGCTCGATCAACTCCGCGGCGGTCATCGGGCAGGTCGAAGGCTCAGTTTACATGGGCCTCGGCGAGGCATTGATGGAGGAGATGGCGTACCGCGGTAATCGCAATGTCGTGCACAAGATCCCCAGCCTCCTCGAGTACAAGAGTCCCACGACGCTCGAGATGTGCGACGTCATCACGTATCTCGTCGAGGATCCGGACCCCAATGGGCCGTTCGGGGCGAAGGAAGTGGGCCAGGGTCCACTGTTGCCGGTCATGCCGGCGGTGGCCAATGCAGTCTACGATGCGGTCGGCGTGCGAATCGATGAGGTCCCCATCACGCCGGAGAAGGTGCTGAAAGCGCTCCGGAAAAAGGAGAAGGGCGAGCCGCCTCGCTACGGGCCCGCCCCCGGGAGTTTCCCCGATATTCCGTGGCCAACTCCGGTTCGTGTCGCGCCACCGTGGGAGGGCGGCGATGGAAAAACGACGCCAACCCGACTCCAGGTTACCGAGCGTCCTCACTGATGCTGCGCCTTCCGTACTTCAGGTACCTGCAGCCTAAGAGTCTGAGTGAAGCCATGCGCATGAAAACCGATGCGGGGCCTGACGGCATGTTCGTCGCCGGTGGCACCGATCTCTATCCGAACATGAAGCGCCGCCACCAGGAACCGAAGACGGTCATCTCGCTGATGGCCATTCCTGAGTTGCATCGCTCGGACGGTACGATTCTCGGCGCGTGCTTGACCTTGAGCGAGCTGACCGCGCGACCGCCAGCCGGTCTCCCTGCCGCCGTGTCGACAGCCGCCCGCCTAGTCTCCACGCCGTTGCTTCGGAACATGGGCACCCTTGGCGGCAATCTCTGCCTCGACACGCGCTGCAACTACTACAACCAGAGCTATGAGTGGCGGAAGGCGATCGACTTCTGCATGAAGAAGGACGGCCACATCTGTTGGGTGGCACCGTCTTCGCCGCGGTGCTGGGCGGTTAGTTCGTCAGACATCGCCCCGGTCATGGTCGCGATTGGTGCGGAATACCGGCTGCTTGGCCCACAAGGAGAGCGGGTGGTACCCGCCGGACGATTCTATTTCAACGATGGAATCAACTATTTGACGAAGCAGCCCGATGAAATCCTGGTAGATGTGCGCCTTCCCAAACCGAATGGATGGGATGCTGTCTATCACAAGCTGCGGCGGCGCGGCTCGTTCGATTTCCCGGTACTCGGCGTGGCAGCGTGGCTTCGGTGGGAGCCGGGAGCCGGGAGCCGGAAGCCGGTGGTAAGTGATGCGCGAATCGTGCTAGGCGGTGTAGCGAGCTATCCGCAGGAGATCCCGGGGGCAGCGGACGCGCTCAAAGGAAAGTCGCTGTCTGACGAGTCCATCGCTGCGGCCGCTGACGCTGCATATCGACCGTCAAAGCCGATGGACAACACCGATTTCGATTTGTCGTGGCGCAAGCAGATGACGCGTGTGTATGTGAGCCGGGCCCTCGAGGAGCTGAGGGCCCGGCTCTGAAGCGATGCGATCTAAAAGTGGCCTCCGCGTAAGAACTGCGCGCGCTGCCAACGGTGCCACTGGCGCCGGCGGTGCCAGCGCCGCCGCCAAGGCGCCAGAAAGAACGCAAACGCCATAAGACCGAGCGGCCACAGAAACAGGCGCACACCCCAGAGGCCCCAGAACCCAATCATCATCACCGCGACGAAGCCGAGTCGCGCAACGCTCCAGACCCACCACCCCCGTTGCCGGCCGCGGGACCGCTCTTGCATGTCCGAGACGTCCAGCGCAGGCAAATCGGCGATCAAACTGCCGAGCTCCTCGCGATATTTGGCGGTGGATGCCGCAGCGAGCCGCTCCCCCGCTTCGTCCGGCGTCAGCCGACCCTCGGCGGCGGCACTCTCTAGGAGCTTGCCGACGCGCTCGCGCTCAGCGTCAGATGCCCGCACACCCGAAGCCTCGTTAGGCGCGTTCATCTGCCGGCCGTTCTTTGGATTGTACCAGCGCGTCGATCTCTTGCGCTGCCCGCTTCAGGATGTCGCTGATCTTCTGCCGGACGGTGTCATCCCGCGAACGCCATCCGGTTCGGTAGGCGCTCCGCATCAACCCACCCATGGCGCGGTTCAGGTCGCCCATGCCGCCGCCAAGCACTTCGTCTACCGCGTCTTTCACGCGATCGAAAATGTCCTCAACCACGTCGCGATTCTCCTCTAGGAATTTGATCCCTTGATCGGTGATTTCGTAAACCTTCTTGCCCTCGACCTCAGTCGCGCGCACCAGGCCCTCGTCCTCCAGCCACTGCAGCGTGGGGTAAACGGTGCCAGGCGACGGCGAATAGCACCCGTGCAGCCGGTCTTCCAACTCCTTCATGACTTCGTAACCATGACGTGGCTTCTCGCGCAGCAGCTTCAGAATCACATACTTCATGTCACCGGCACCGAACCACTGCCGCCGCCGATGACCGGCCCGTCCTGCCCGGAAGCCCCAGGCACGTGGACCAAATCCGAAACCGAACCCTTCCCAGCCGAACCTCCCGCGCATCTCTGCCTCAGGTTAGATGTTACGTCACGATATTCGTGTACGATATATCTTGTCAAGACATCAATGTGTTATCGTGTGCCAAGTCACGATCCGGCTTGAGCTTGCAAGTTCGGGGCGTATCCCTACATTGCAGCCACGCCGGACCGGTTGTCCACGCCCCCCCGCGCCCTTCGGAGAGGAGCAGCAATGGCTGTGCAAGTGACGCCCCACCCCACTTGGGTGGCGGAGCTGGATTCGACTCTCGAGCCAAGCCGTCAGGCGATACTGGACACTCCAGTCATCGTTGACGCTTCCGAGAACCAACTCGTGGACGGTCAGATCCAGAATTTCCTGGTCGCCTTCTACCCGATCATTCGCGACTTCCCACAATGGCTGCAGATGCTGCTCGACCGCTCACCCGAGATGGGCAAGGAATTTTTCACCGACAACATTCGCGTAGAGCGCCGACATGACGCGATGTGGCGCGCGATGGGAGACGGCTTCAACGTCCACAAGAAGCGGTTTCAGGAACCCGAGCCGATGCTCCCCGAAGTGAAGAAATTCCATTCCTATCTGACCGAGATGTGCCGGAATGCGGATTTCGGCCAGGCCGTATCGGCGACGAATTACGCGGTCGAAGGCGTCGCGCAAAAGATTTCCGAAAAGGCCTTGCGGGGGCTCGCGAAAAACGAGAAGATCGGGCCCCGTGGCCGCTGGTGGCTGGAGGAGCACGCCAAGTACGACGATGAGCATCCCATCCACGCGCTCGAAATCATCAAGGACTGCGTCAAGCGTGGGACCGATACGCCCGACAAGGTCACGAAGGCGGCCGTCGAAAGTCTCAAGCTGATGAAGCTCTCGATGGAGGCGTCTTATTACGCGTGAGTAAGGCACGCCGCGTTTCGCCCTCGCGGGGTACCCGCCCAACCACCACTGCGCCCAAACAGCGGCTCGATCTGTTGCAGGCGGCAGCGGATATCGTCGCTGCCTTGCCGGACGCAATGGTGGTGACGGGAACGGACCGTCGCGTGCTAGCCGCTAATGAAGCCGGCGCCGAGCTCCTGGGTTGGAGCTCCAGTGAAATCGTCGGCCAGGCGATCGCGGATCAGGTGTCTCCCGCCGAACGCAGCCACGTTGCCTCTCGCGAAGACAGAGTCCTTGCCGGCGAGCCGCAGCGCTACGAAACCCGGGTCGTCAATCACCGCACCGGTGAGGAGCGCGACGTCGCGGTATCGAGCGGTCCATTCCGCGTCAATGGCGAATTGATCGGCACCGTCGCCACGCTCCGCGACGTGACCGATCCCAAACGCGCGCAAGACACGTTGGCCCGCTCCGAGGCGCGCTATCGTCACCTGGTGGAGTCGGCATCCGACGCGATCGTGACGCTCGACGCGAATGGTCGCTTCACCACCGTCAATCATGCTGCCGAGAACATCTCCGGGTACCGGCGTGAGGAGCTGGTCGGTCAGTGGTTTGCCCCGATGCTCCCCGACGACGACCTTCCCAAGGCACTCGGGCACTTCCAGCAGGCGCTCGCGGGGGAGACGGGATTGTTCGAATCCCAGTTCTACCGCAAGGATGGTGAGATCAGAACGATCTCGATCACGTACTCGACGCCGCAGAAAGACGAAGAAGTGCTCTGCCTCATCCGCGACGTGACCGATCAGAAGATGCTCCAGGAGCAGCTGATTCAGTCGGAGAAGATGTCGGCGATCGGGCAGCTCGTCTCCGGCGTTGCGCACGAGCTCAACAACCCGTTGGCCGGCATCTCGGCGTTCGCGCAGCTGCTGCTCGCCGAGAAGCGCTTCCCGCCGGACCAGCGCACGGCCGCCGAGACGATTTACAGCGAAGCGCGCCGCGCCAGCCGGATCGTGCAGAACCTGCTCACCTTCGCGCGCCAGCATAAAGCGGAAAAGGGCCCGACCTCCATCAACCAGGTGCTGGACGACACGCTCGAGCTCCGCGGGTACGAGCTGCGGGTCCGCGGCATCGACGTGCGGCGCGAATACGACGAAACCCTCGCCGACACGATGGCCGACGCGCACCAACTCCAGCAGGTCTTCCTCAACCTCATCACCAACGCCGAGCAGGCGATGGAGCAGCGTCACGGCCACCATCACCGGCTGACCGTTCGCACCCGCCGCAATGGCGATGCGGTGCGCATCGAAGTCGAGGATACCGGCGGCGGCATACCCGCGAATCTTCTCGAGCGGATCTTCAATCCGTTCTTCACGACCAAACCGACGGGTTCGGGCACGGGACTCGGCCTTTCCATCTCGCTGGGCATCGTCCGCGAGCACGAGGGACGGATCTGGGCCGAGAACGTGCCATCGACGGGGGCGCGCTTCATCGTGGAGCTGCCGGTCATTCATCCGCGGACCTCGGGTGAAGCTCCGGCGATCGCGCAAGTGCACGCAACGAATGACAACGACAGTCTGCGCGTGCTCGTGGTGGACGACGAGGCGTCGGTACGCGTGTCACTGCAGCGGTATCTGGCCGGCCGTGGCCATCAGGTCGAGACGACCGCCAGTGGAGAAGACGCGCTCACCAGGCTACGTGACGCGCAATACGATGCCGTCATCGTAGACATGCGCATGCCCGATCTCTCCGGCGAGCAGCTGTACGAACGACTCCGCAACGGCGATCCGGCCCATGCCGAGCGCGTCATTTTCACGACGGGCGACCTCGTGAACGAGCAGATGCGCCGTTTCCTCGACGGCACGGGCCGGCCTTGCGTTCCCAAGCCCTTCGAGTTCGCTTCCTTCGATCAGGCACTGCCAGCGGCACGTCGCCGCGCGTAGCGCGTAGGGGCGCAGCATGCTGCACCCCTACATCCACAAAACAACCGGTATCATCATGCGCCCCAGCTTCATCCTGCTGGCCGTCGTGTCTGTGGTGTCGTCCCTTGCCGCCCAGGAACCGTTCGACTTCTACTCCCGCGGCCCCTACCGTCCGGCCGTTCCACGCCCCGAGGCGATCACGGGCTACGCGGCCGGCGACCAGCACACCATGTACGCAGTCATGCAGCACTATCTCGACACGTTGGTCGCCACCGCCAGCGACCGCGTGCGCATCGAGACGTGGGGCAGGACGACCGAATACCGCCCGATCCGCGCGCTCATCATCTCGGATCCCGCGAACCTCGCCAAACTCGATCAGATCCGGACCCAGATCGCCGCGCTCGTTGACCCGCGCAAAACGTCGCCCGCACAGGCGGCCACCATCGCCGCGCAGTCCCCGGCGATCGCGCTGTTTCAGTATTCCGTGCACGGCGACGAGCCGGCCGGCTTCGAAGCGGCGATGCAGGTCGCGTATCAGCTCGCCGCCTCGGATGAGCCGCAGACGCTCGAGATACTCAAGTCCGTGGTCGTGGTCCTGAACCCCTCAGCCAATCCGGATGGTCACGAGCGGTTTGCCGCGTGGTACAACTCCGTCGCGATAGGCGCAGATCATCCCTGGGCGTACGAGCAGAACGAGCCGTGGAGCATTACGGGACGCTATAGCCACTTCCGCTTCGACATGAACCGCGACCTCCTGGCGCAGAGCCAGCCCGAGGTGCGCGCGATGATGGACGGGATCCTGCGCTGGCATCCGCAGGTGTTCGTGGACCATCACTCGACCACGCCGAACTTCTTCTTCCCGCCGGTCGCGCAGGCGGTGAACATGAACCTGCCCGCGCAAACCACGAAGTGGTTCGATGTCTACGGACGCGGTAACGCGGCGGCGTTCGACAAGTACGGCTGGCAGTATTTCGTGCGCGACGTTTTCGACTTCTTCTACGTCGGCTATTGGGACGAGTGGACCACTTTTCAGGGCGCGACCGGGATGACGTACGAGACCGACGGCGGCCCGGAGTTCAGGAAGCGCCGCGACGACGGCTCGATCACCACATTCCGCGACGGCATCGCGCACCACTTCGTCGCTTCACTGGCGACGCTCGAGACCACGGCCAAGAACCGCCAGACGCGGTTGCAGGACTATTACGAGTTCCGCCGCTCCGCGATGGCAGAAGCGGCGGCTGATCGTCTCAAGCGCGTGGTAATCGTTCCGGACAACGATCCGCAGGCGGCCATGCACGTCGTCGGGTTGTTGCTGCGCAACGGAATCGAGGTCACGCGCCTCCGGCAGCCGCTCGCTTCACGCGCCGCCCATGATTATCTGAGTCCCCGTCGCCCGGGAATAACGCGCACTTTCCCGGCGGGGAGCTATGTCATCGATCTGAATCAGCCACAACGCCGGATCGCCAAGGCCATGCTCGAACCGGAAGCGGAGCTCCAGCGGACCTTTGTCGACCGGGAGGTTGCGAAGTTCCAGCGCAATCGGCGGCGCGGCGATGAAGCCGATAAAGAAGACTACGGTTTTTACGACATCACCGCGTGGTCGCTGCCGTTTTCGTTCAATCTCGACGCGTACTGGACCGAGGATGCCGGAGCGGCCGGTGACGCCGTCACGGATACCATCCTTCCGCCGCCGCCGGCACCTACCCGGGGCGCGAGCGCATACGTTTTCGCCAACGATCTGCCTGGTGCACGGCTCGCGATCGCGCTCGAGAGCGAAGGGTTCAAGCTCGCGATCGCGACACGGCCGATTCAGGCCGCCGGTCACTCGTATCCGCGGGGCACGTTCGTGGCGCGGCCGCAACGCAACGGCGCCGCGCTGCACGATCGCATCACCGCGCTCGGCCCGTCGCTCGGCGTCACGGTGTTACCCGTGCAGACGGCATTTCCTGATAGCGGCGACATCGGGATCGGTTCCAGCGAAGTCGTCGCGCTCCATGCCCCAACCATACTCGTCGGGGTCGGCGACGGCGTCTACGAGACGAGCTATGGCTGGCTGTGGTATTACCTCGCGCGCGAGCTGAAAGCCCCGTTCACTCCGGTCCCGCTCCGCGCGATCGGGCGGATGGACGATTTGCAGAGCTTCAATGTCCTGATCATCCCAGACGGCAACGGCGGACGGATGCGGCGTGAGCTGGGGGATGACGGCGCGGAGAAGCTCAAGGCTTGGGTACGTTCGGGTGGGGTGCTGATCGGCTATGGCGGCGCCGGTGCTCTGGCCGCCAACAAGGACATCGGGCTCTCGACCGTCGCGAATGTCGGCCCCGATAGCGGGGCGAAGGCGGATACCACCGTGCCCGGGACCGATCCCGCCCTCGTGTCCCCGACGGCGCCGCCCCGTGACCGCCTGGAATGGATACCGGGCGCGATCTTCCGCGCTACACTCGATACCACGCATTGGCTCACGCTGGGCTACGATCGCAACCGGCTGCCCGTCTT
>DASZNX010000431.1:0-3387 GCA_035551075.1 Gemmatimonadales bacterium
CTCATGCCCCGATCCTCGCCCGTAGCACGAGAGTGCGCGGCCGCCCCACCGATGCACCACTGAAGAACGCGCCCTTCAGCAAGTACTTGTGGTCGAACAAATTGTCGACGTAGAGCTGCGGCCGCACGACCGCGCCCCCCACTGTCAGTGCGTAACCGGCACTCCCGTTGAGGATGAAGCTCGGGTCCACATGCGTGTGCTTGTTGAAGTCGAACAGGCCTGTTCCGTATGTCGAATCAGGGTCATTGCCGTTGGTCAGCCCTGTTCCGTAAATCCCCGTGAGCGAGGCGTAGAAGCCGCGAGATGAGAACACGGCGCTCGCCACACCTGACACGCGTTGGTCGTGATCCAGATCGAAGTACCCGGGAGTCGAATCTGGTGGGAAGAAGCCGCCGGTGATTGGATGGTTTCCGTAGGCGTGATTGATCGCCACGTTCACGTACCCGGTAAGCGGTCCCGATGGACGGATCTCCAGCACGCCCTCGAGCCCCGTAATCTTGACCTCGGCGATGTTCACGGACGTGACGATCGCCGTCCCGGGCACGGTTGCGTCGTCGATCCCGGGTTTGCTCGACTTGTAGTAACCGGACAGCTTCGTCACCAGACCGATCGGGAAGCGGTGAACGTAGCCGGCCTCGAAGAAGTGGTCCCGCTCCGGCAGCGTGGGGGCGGCCACTACACCGCCCTGCGCCGTACTCGTAATGGCGCGCAGGTCTTCCACGTTCGTCGGCAGAAACAAGCGGCCGTAGTAGAGCCAAAACGTATTGCCGGGGTCGGGGAAGAAGCTCAGCTTCACCCGCGGACTCACCTGGTTCTGATTGCCGGCAAACGGCGCGTTGTGATTGTCGAACCGTAGACCTGCCCGCACCTCCCACTGGTCCGTCGGCGCGACCGCCGCCTGGCCGAACACGCCGAAATCGCTGCCGTTGAGATCCGAGTTCGACGATGGCCCCGGGGTGCCCGTATTGGTTCGCGACGAGAAGTCCTCGTGGCCGCTCGTGACTGATGCCAGCACACCGGTCTTGAACTCGAGGCCATGATGCGCGCGCATCGTGTAGTCCAGTTTCACACCGCCGGTCTTGAAGTCCCGATCTTCGGCGATGATATAGCTGTTCGTGTCGCCGGGGAACTGAAAGGTCGCCGAGTCGGAGAGTCCGGGTGTGTACGTCAAACTGCCGTCGCGAAAGAACGCGCCGGTAAAGAGCTCTGCCCACTTGCCGACCGCGAGGTCCTCCTGGCCAACCTGATGGCGCCATCCGAGGTTGACGAAGCCGTTCACATCCTGCTGCTCGTCGTCAATCACACCTTCCGCTGAATCGAACGGCACCTCAAAGCGCGTGCGCGACCGGTTCACTTCGAGGTTGACGACGCTCCGGTCGCTCGCCGTGTATTGGAGCTTGGCAAACCCGAACACGTCGCTGCCGTTGTTATGATAGTTCACCACGACGTGGTTCACCGTGTCGAACACCACCGGCTCGCGCCGCATATCGCTCTGCTGCCGCGATCCTGACGCGAAGAAACCCCACTTCCCGGCATTCGTGCTGAATGTGAGCGACTGCCCGTTCGTACTCTGCGACTCCGACGGGGAACCGCTGTTGAACGATCCTCCGAACGCCGTGGCATCGAAATGAAAGCCCCCAGTGGGGATCTTGGTGATGATGTTCACGATCGCCGCGTTCTTGTTGCCGTACTCGGCATCCCAACCGCCGGTCTGGAAATCGATCTGGTTGACGACCTCCGGGTCGAACAGCTCGTTCAGACTTCCGGAAATGCCCGACGGGACGGGCACGCCATCGACGTAATACGTATACTCGGCATGCTGCCCCCGGATGTGGACTTCGCCGGTCGGCGCACGTGCCGCGCCTACGATCGACTGCTGCAACAATTGGGACGTCGTGTTGGTGGGAGCGCCGTGGTAGTCGTTCTGCTTGAAAATCTGGTTTCCCGTACGCGTGTCGACTGCCAGCGGCACAGCCGTTGCGACTTCCACTGCCGCGAGGTTTACCGGGATTGGCGACAGCTTGAAGTCGGCCCGGCTGAATGGCTCCGAGCCGATGGAGACATCGTGGCTTTGCGCCCGATATCCCAGAAACCGCACTTCAACGCGGTACGTCCCAGGCGCGAGATTATGAATGACGTAGCGACCGAACGCGTCCGTCACGACCGACGCGACGACCTGGGCGCCTTGACGCACGAGCACCTCGCCGCCGGCCAGTGGCGTGCCGGCGGCGCTGTCAACAACAGTCCCGCCAATGTCACCATTGATTGGCGTGTGCACCGCGCCGGCCGTGCCGGACAGCAATGCCGTGAGCAGCAAAGGAACGTACATGAACGCTCTCCTACGCAGTCCGAGCCGCCCTCCGCTCGAGGCGAGGCCGGGGGGCCGGGGGGACGCGATTTTTTGAATTCAGGTATCGCCGCCGCGCGAGATCGCGGCGCCGTCAATCAGGAGAGCGTGGGAGGAGCGCGGGAGTCGTGGAGTATGAGACCGATGACGCCCCGCGCGTGCGCCCGCATAATGGGCACGGGCCCTCTGGCTTGCCCTTCACGAATTCGCCAGACCGTCGCCGGGTGGCCGGCGAGCGGAGCCGTGAGGAAACGGTGGAACGCGCAGTCGCTGGGGTGGACACGGGGGCAGGCGTCGGTGGAATGCGACTCGATATGCGCCGGCCCCGCCACCATGTCGCCCGCTTGCGAGTCGGCCCACGCGACCGCTCCAGGTATCGATAGCTGGAGCAGCGCGATGAGCAGCAGTGGGGCGCGAATCCACAGCGAGCGTTTCCGCATCGGCGTCATATTACAAGATCGGCTCGTGTCTTGACAGCGCAGAGTACGCTATCTACGATAACTCCTTCTCCATAAAGGACTTCTGCACTTGGCTAGCCGCCGCCAGGAGGCCCTCGACTACCACGCGCAGGGCCGCCCTGGGAAGATCCAGGTCACGCCCACAAAGCCGTTCAAGGATCAGCGGGATCTGTCCCTCGCCTACACGCCGGGCGTGGCGGAGCCCTGCCTCGAGATCGCCAAGCGCCCCGAGGATGCCTATCTGTATACGGCCAAGGGCAACCTCGTCGCGGTCGTTTCCAACGGCACGGCGGTGCTTGGACTTGGTAATATCGGGGCCCTAGCCGGCAAGCCGGTGATGGAAGGCAAAGGCATCCTCTTCAAGGCGTTCGCGGACATCGACGTCTTCGATCTCGAGGTGGGCTCGGAGAATCCGGAAGACGTCATCCGCTTCTGCCAGCTGCTCGAGCCCACGGTCGGCGGCATCAATCTCGAGGACATCCGCTCACCCGATTGTTTCTACATCGAAAAAAAGCTGCGGGAGACCCTGTCCATACCCGTCTTTCATGATGATCAGCACGGTACGGCGATCATCTCCGGCGC
>DASZNX010000432.1:0-2110 GCA_035551075.1 Gemmatimonadales bacterium
GCGGGTAGCGCCGGGTCGAGTCGAAGCCGGGCGGGACCGCGTAGAAGCTGTGGATCCGTTTCCCCTTGCTCGACGTGAACCAGAATTCGCGCAGCGGTTGCCAGTCGATTGTCGCGGCGCGAGCAGTATTGAATTGAGACAACGGCGTCCAGCGACCCGTCGCGGGATCGATGCGGACGATCTCCGGCGGGTTGGTCGCGCTTTCCCACACTGCCGTCAGTCCGTACGCCTTCGCGGTCGTCGCTGTCGGGACGTCGAGACCGCCGAACGTGCCGCTCGTCATTTTCCCGACTTCCTGTTCTCCCGCGGGACCGGCGGCCGCCGCGCGGAACAGGCGCGTGTGGCCTGCATCCTCAGCCAGGAAGAAGACGGTGCGATTGTCCGGTGCGATGCCGTATGCTCCCACGGAGTGATCCGCTCCGCCGGCGACCGTCCGGGCTGTCCCGATGCCGGCTTTCGACCAGGCCCACGCGATCAGCCGCCGATTGTTGAACGTGTGCTCGTTTGTCGGCGTCGTGATCGCGTAAAGCATCTTGCCGTCGGGACTGAAGCGGGGTGTGTCGTAATCGTCGCGTCCCTGCGTCAGCCGCTGCGGCTCGCCGCCATTTGCGCTCACGAGCCAGAGCGTCTGCACGACATCGCTTCGGGTCCATTGATCCCGGTTGATCGTCGCCGCAAAGACGACGCTGCTGCCGTCCGGAGTCCACGCGGCGGCCAGATCCTCGCCGCTGGTGCCGAGCTGGCCGCCGAAGCCCGAGCCTTGAACGAGGTGCGAGCCGGCAAGCAGGTCATGGGCTGGTGCGCCGGGTTCGAGTGGCTGCACGAAGAGGTGCGGCCGCCGGTCGTCGAGCCAGTGGTCCCACAACCGAATCGGCGACGCGTCGAACACACGCGCGTTGTACTTGCGCGCTTTGCGCTCGGCGATGGCGGCGCGGTTCGCGGAATCGGTCGTCGCGCCGGGATAGATCATGCTCAGGAACAGGATGGCGCGACCATCGGGACGCCAGCGGGGATTGCTGGCCCCGGTCGCGAGACTCGTGATGCGCTGGGCCTCACCGCCACCGCTCAGGTCGAGCACGTAGATCTGCGCGGCGTCGTCACCCTCGCGGCGCGCGCTGAATGCGATCCGCCGGCTGTCGGGGCTCCACTCGACCCCGCTCTCGCCCGCTTTCGTGTTGGTCAGTCGTCGTGGCTGGGCGCTGCCGTCGGTGGGAACCAACCAGAGATCGCTGACCTGGTCGCCTTCCGTATAAGACGGCTCGGTCACGCTGAATACGATCCAACGGCCGTCGGGGCTGATCGCGGGTCCAGCGACCCGCTTCATGAGGAAAACGTCTTCGTGGGTGATGACATGGCGGCCGGTCTGCTGCGCAACCAGGGGGTTCGCGAGCCAGATGACCAGAGCCAGAAAGCGGCGACGCATAGTTAGCCTTGTTGGGTGAGATGTTGCGGGGCGCGGATTGCTTCGCGCAGCCGGATGTGGATGGTCCATTCGATTTCCGCGTGCACCACGCCCCCTCGATCCGTGAGCGCGACCCGGTGAACGCGTTCGATCGGCTCACCGCCTGCCGTCGCGGTCCGAATGGCGGCGATTTCATCGGCAGTCAGCACGAAACTTCCAAACAACGTGGTGCGGGCCGGTTTCCGGAACCGTATGCTGGCGCTCTTGTCCCAGACGACGTAGTCCCGGCCGAGATTCTTGATCAGCATGACCATGAAGACGCCGTCGCCGGCGGCGAACATGCTGCCGCCGAACATCGTGCCCACATAATTCTTCGTGCGCCAGCCGAGCGGCAGCTTGATCCGGATCTCGCGATAGTCGGCGGCGATGTACGTGATCCAGGCGCCGGTGCTCCGATACGTCGGAAAGAAATTGAATCCCCAGCGCTCGAGCCGGGTTCGCCAGGATTCGGGCATGTCACTTCATGTATGGTGCGATGTTGTGAGCGATCGTGTTGAACTCCGCTTCGGTGAGTGGGACTTTGAGAAACTCGGCCCAACACTCACGCGGCATGCAGTTGTCGCCTCCTGCGGCATCCGATCCGAACAGTATGCGGTCCACACCGATCTGTCGAATCCTGTACGCGAGCAGCTTCAGATCCTCGGGGCC
>DASZNX010000433.1:0-14129 GCA_035551075.1 Gemmatimonadales bacterium
GCGAGGTCACGCCGGGACCATTCACCCGCCGCGCGTCCATCGATCAATCCGCGTCCCTCCAGCGGCCTCAAGGCGCCAAGTGCGAGACGCACGAGCGTCGTTTTGCCACTCCCATTTGGTCCGATCACCGCGACGAATTGGAGAGCGTCGACCGTAAGCGAGACTCCGGACAGCGCGTCGCGCTCCGCGCGCGGATAGCGATAGCGAACTTGCTCGAGAGCGAGGATCACGCCGTCCCACGCACCACGCACCACGCACCACGCACGTGCGTCATGCGATTGACCAGCGCTTGAGTAGTATCGCAAACACCGGTACACCGATCAGCGCGGTGACCACACCAACCGGCAGCTCGCGTGGCGCGACCACCGTTCGCGCCAGCGTATCGGCGAATGCGAGTAACGCGCCGCCGCCGATGAACGCCGCCGGCAAAAGCACACGATGCCGATGACCCCAGGTGAGCCGCGCGATGTGCGGAACTACGAGTCCGACGAAGCCGATGACGCCGGAGACCGCCACAGCCGCGGCCGTGAGCAGCGACGCGGCGAGATAAACCCGACGCTTGACCGCTTCGACGTCGGCGCCGAGGTAACCGGCCGGCTCCTCCCCGAGCGCGAGCAGGTCGAGCGGCCGGGAAGCGGCAAAGAGGACGACGAGCGGAATCGGCGCGTAGAGTGCGACGATCAGAACAGCGTCCCACGAGGCGCTGGACAGTCCACCCCACAACCACAGGAACGCATTGCGCAACTCGGCGGCGTCCGCGAGCGACACGATCGCGGTGGTGATCGCGGCCGCGAAGGCGCCGACCGCCACGCCGCCAAGGAGCAGGATCCGAGGGTCGAGCGCGGCTCCGCCGATCAGACCCAGCCGATAGACCAGCACCAGCGCGGCGAGGGCTCCGATGAACGCCGCGATCGGGAGCGCCCAGGGACCCGAGAGGTGGAAGGCAATCGCGAGCACCGCGCCAAGTCCCGCTCCTCCTGAGAGCCCCAGGAGAAATGGATCCGCGAGTGGATTGCGCACCAGCGCCTGTAGTCCGGCGCCGGCGACGCCGAGCGAACCCCCGACGAGAAACGCGAGCAGCGCGCGCGGCACGCGCAGATTCCAGACGATGCCGGAGTGAAACAGACTCCGGAGTGGCACGTCGGCCGGTCCCAGGACGATGCTTGCGCCGAGCGCCACAATTGTCGCGACGCCGAGCAAGATCCATTTCATCGGCCGGGATGCTCCAGCAGGGCCTGCAGCTCCCGAATGGCCTGACCGGACCGCGGACCCGGTCGCCCGAACAACGAACCCCGCAGCAGCAGGAAACGGGCTTCGCGCACGGCGCGCACCGCCCGCCATTCGCGCCGCTTGGCGAAGGCCGGTTGTGCTGCGGAGTCGCTGAGCACGGCGATCCAGTCAGGGTCACGCGCCGCGATCGTCTCCAGCGACACCTGCGAGGACGGCGCAGTCACGTCGTGGAAGACATTCCGCGCGCCCGCTAGCGTGGCGAGCTCGTCCAGATAACTCCCGCGGCCGATGATGATGGGTGGGTTGTCCCAGACGACGAAGGCAAGAGAGGCGGTAGGGGGCGGTAAGGGGCGGTAAGTGAGGCTGTCCATTGCTGTCGCGAGCGAATCGGCACTGCGCTCGGAACCGGTGAGCTGTCCCAGGCGACGCGTCGCGGGACCCAGGTCCTCCAGCCGGTTCAAATCGAGTAGCACGGTGCGGATGCCGATGCGCTCGAATTGGCGCGCGGCCGTGACATTCGGCCCGGCGTTGTACAGCACTACGAGATCGGGGGTGCGCGCGGCCACCGCCTCGATGTTCGGCGGCATGCCGTCCCCGACGCTGGGAATGGCAAGGGCTTGAGGGGGATAGTCGCACCATGTCGTGCGACCGACGATGCGGTCACCGGCCCCGATGTCGAACAGGATCTCTGTAAAGGACGGGAGCAGCGAAACGATTCGGCGCGCGCTCGTGCCGTCGTGCCGAGGTGCCGACGTGTGACAGGCAGTTAAGACGAGGAGACCAACGAATACCCTGCGCAGCACCATCCCTCCCGCGAGGGAATTGACTGGTGGCGCGAACGAAGACGTCTCCTGGCTCCGGGCTTCTACGGCTCGCCTTCCCGGGGTTTCCCAGTGGCATTGAGCCGTTCCAACTGCCCGTTACAGTGGCGGGGCCGCGCCGGATTCACACCGGCTTCCGTAATCCCCGTTCGCAAACTTGAACTCGCTCAGTCTAGAACTGTGAGCTTCGGATTGCAAGGTGCGTGGTACGTGGTGCGTGGTACGTGGTACATGGGTGCGTGGTACGTGGTACATCGGTGCGTGGTACCTGGTACATCGGTGCGTAGTGCGTGGTGCGTGGTACGCGGTGCGGATTCCCACGCACCACGTACTACGTACCACGCACCGTACGCACCGGTTTTCTTCCGAGCGCCCACACCAACGCGGCCACCATCCCGGCCGCCAGGCCGATGATGATGTATGGAAGGACCGTTTGCGCCCGGAATCCTGTCGACGGTAGCTGAATCTCCACGCGATCGCCCGCCTTCAACGGGCCGGCGCTGTAGGCCGCGTAGCGCCGTTGCTCGAGCTCCTGAATGCCGAGCGACTTGACCTGCGGAGCCGTGACCACCGCGGTCGTATCCTCGACCAGCAGATTCACGTTCTCCGTTGGCTGATCGATCGGAAGCGCGAGCGTGCGGATGCCCGCCGGAAGCGTGTAGGCGTAGCTGATCTGCTTGATCGGCCCGGGTGGCACCGGCCCGAGGACGATCACGCTGTCGTGGCGAAATCGCACCGCGTCGGGAGAAATGTCACCTTGTCCACCCCGCAGCTGACCGACGCCCTGGGGCACGCGTCCCGCCCAGGTCGGGGCGAGGGTGTCCTTGGTGATTCGCGTTGTCTGACCGTCGTTCTCGAGCTCCAGGATCTCGAGCACTTCCCGCGTGCCCTCCGGGGCAGCGCTCGCCACGGTGGCGAGCCGGCGTTCGAGCCGGATGGGCGGCGTGTTGGCGGTGGTCGGGTACGCGATGATGTCGTCGACATGCGCAGCGGGCCGTCCCGTCATCTCGAGCGGCATGGAGAAATACGCAAGGCTGTCATACCAGGCGCTTACCACGTAGATGCTGGTCGAGTCCGGAGCACGGAGATTGAAGCGGTAGCGGCCGCGCGCATCCGTGCGCGTCGAGTCGATCGGACCGCCTCCGGTGCGCGTGACCTGATGTAGGACGACGACGGTGCTCGGTAACGGAATCGTGTCGCGGCCGCCGCGCAACACGCGACCGCTGACGTCCACATGGGCCGGCGGCGCTTGCGCCCGCGCAAGCGTCGTCATTGCACCGAAGCCCGCCAGCAGGAGGCTACGGCGTGAACTTGCCGAAATCTTCAGGGTCGAGGTTTTGGAGGTATGACTTCAGCGTGTCTGCGTCGATCTGACCGCCGCCCGGCGTGGTGCCGCCGGGTTGGATCGCGCCATCGCTGGTGTCCACCGATGTCAGTTCGAGGAGAGTGTCGCTGGTGAAGATGGGCGCTTTGAGCCGCAACGCGAGCGCGATGGAATCCGACGGCCGCGCGTCGATCTGAATCACCGTGTCGCCGCGATAGATGTGCAGCTCGGCGAAATACGTGTTGTCCTTCACCTGCGTGATGATCACCTTGCGCAGCTCGGCGCCCAGGCCGACGATGACCTGCTTCAGCAGATCGTGCGTCAAAGGGCGCGAGAACTTGACCCCCGCCAACTCCATCGCAATGGCGCTCGCTTCAGCGGGACCGATCCAGATCGGCAGGACCCGTTGTCCATCGTTTTCCTGAAGAATGACGACCGGCGTGTTCGTCGTGCGATCCAGCCCGAGGTGGGCTACCCGCACCTGCATCATGTTCCCGCCGGACGACGACACTCAGGTCCCCATATCCCACGACGCGAGATACTTGCGCTGTGCCGGCGTGAGGGTGTCGACCGAGACACCCATGGACTGCAGCTTGAGCCGCGCGATCTCCTGATCGAGCTCCGCGGGAATCCGGTGGACGTCTTTGCCGAGCTTCTTGCCGTGATTGACGACATGCTCGGCGGCGAGCGCCTGGTTGGCGAACGACATGTCCATCACGCTCGCCGGATGGCCTTCGGCCGCGGCCAGGTTGATCAGGCGGCCTTCGCCCAGAACAAAGAGCTTCTTGCCGGCGAGCTGCCACTCGTCGACGAACTCCCGTACGGGCACGGGTCCCTTCGCCACCTGCTTCAATCCCTCGAGGTCGATTTCCACGTTGAAATGTCCCGAGTTTGCCACGACGGCGCCGTCCTTCATGGCTCGCATGTGCTCGACCCGGATGACCTCCACATTGCCGGTCAGCGTCACGAACAGGTCACCGATCGGCGCCGCTTCTTCCATGGGCACGACGCGATAGCCGTCCATTTGCGCTTCGAGCGCCTTCAGCGGATCGATTTCCGTGACGATCACGTTCGCGCCCGCGCCGCGCGCCCGCATTGCAAAGCCCCGGCCGCACCACCCATACCCCGCCACTACTACGGTGCTCCCTGCGATCAGCAGGTTCGTCGCGCGGATGATGCCGTCGAGCGTGGACTGTCCCGTCCCGTACCGATTGTCGAACAGATGTTTCGTCTGGGAATCGTTCACGGCAATGACGGGGAACTGCAGCACGCCGTCCTTGGCCATGGCTTTGAGCCGAATCACGCCGGTTGTGGTTTCCTCGGTCGATCCGATGACGCCGGAAACGAGCGCCTTGCGGTCGGCAGACGAGAGCGTCTCGACCCATTTGCGCACCGGGGGCGCCAAATCGTCCAGGCGGTTCAGCGCGATCATATGGAGCGCGCCCACCAGGTCCGCGCCATCGTCCATCGTGATGTCAGGACGGTGCGCGAGCGCCGCGCGAATGTGGTCGTAGTACGTCGCATGATCCTCGCCCTTGATGGCGAACACCTTGATGCCATGATCACGCACGAGATGCGCGGCAACGTCGTCCTGGGTGGACAGCGGGTTCGACCCGCAGAGGGCCACATCCGCTCCGCCGGCTTGCAGCGTCACGGCAAGATTTGCGGTCTCCGTCGTGACGTGCAGGCAGGCCGCCAGCCGTTTGCCGGAGAGCGGTTTCTCTCGCTCGAACCGCTCGCGGATCTGGCGCAGCACCGGCATGGACCGCTCGGCCCACTCCGTCCGGCGCCGCCCTTCGTCGGCGAGCTTGATGTCCTTGATGTCGTTCGTCGATTTCGTTTTGGTGGCAATCTCAGACATTGGCCTTCCGGGAAGTGCGAGAAGCGCGCTCCGCGGCGACCTTCAACTCTTCGACGCGATCGACGTGCTCCCAGGTGAATAGCTCGACGGCTTTTTCGCCCACCTTGCGACGCTCCGGCGCGCGGCCGAAGTGACCGTAGGCAGCCGTCGGCCGATAGATAGGGTTCCGCAGATTCAGCGCCTGGATGATGCCGCCGGGTGTCAAATCGAATACTTCACGGACTGCCGCTTCGAGCGCGTCTTGCGGAACCTCGCTCGTGCCGAACGTATCGACCATGATAGACACCGGCTCGGCGACGCCGATTGCGTAGGCGACCTGCGCCTCGCACCGTTTGGCGAGGCCCGCCGCGACGATGTTTTTCGCCACCCAGCGCATCGCGTAGGTCGCCGAGCGATCGACTTTGGACGGATCCTTGCCGCTGAACGCGCCGCCGCCGTGACGCGCCATGCCGCCGTAACTGTCCACGATGATCTTCCGCCCTGTGAGGCCGGCATCGCCCTGCGGCCCACCGACCACGAATCGTCCAGTCGGGTTGACGAGCACATCCTGATCCTGCACGTCGAAGCCGGCCTCGCGGACGACCGGACGAATGACGTGGGCGAGAATGCCGGCACGCAGGTCCTTGTTGTCGATCATGTCGGAATGCTGCGCCGAGACCACGACCGTATCGATGCCGACCGGCTTGCTGCCCTCGTACACGACACTCACTTGCGTCTTGCCGTCGGGCCGCAGCCACGGGAGCTCGCCGCTCTTGCGCACCGTTGCGAGTCGCTCCGCCAGCCGGTGGGCAATGACGATCGGCAGCGGCATCAGCGACGGCGTCTCGTCGGTTGCATAGCCGAACATCATGCCCTGATCGCCTGCACCACCCTTGTCCACGCCCAGGGCGATGTCCGCGGACTGGCGGTCGATGGTCGTCAGGATCGCGCAGGTCTGGGCATCGAATCCGAAGTTGGCGTCGGTATAACCGATCGAGGTGATCGTCCCGCGCACGATATCGGGGATATGGACGTAGGTGGAGGTCGTGATTTCGCCCGCGATGACGGCCATCCCCGTCGTAACGAGGGTTTCGCAGGCGACCCGGGCATTGGCGTCCTCGAGCAGAATGGCATCGAGCACCGCGTCGGAGATCTGGTCCGCGATCTTGTCCGGGTGACCTTCCGTGACCGACTCGGAAGTGAAGACGTGGCGATGAGTTGGCATGTTGGCGTCCTTAGAGTTTCAAGCTACCCGAGCGTCTTCCGGCGGGCAACCGAGCGTCGGGATCGAGTAACGTCAGGTCCACTGCTTCCGCCAAAGCGAAGCGTAATATGTCGAGTGCGAGGTCCGCCGACCTGGCCGCGAGGGCCGCGTCGGCGGCCGACCGCGCCTGGGCCGTGGTCACCTGCCGAATCAGCCATTTGATGAAGGGCAGCGCCGGCGGTGCGACGGACAGCGTTTCGTAGCCCAGCCCCAGCAAGAGGAATGCCGAGAGCGGCTCTGAGGCCATCTCGCCACAGACGCTTGCCGGCTTGCCAGCGGCCCGTGACGCTTCTGCCACCTGCTTGAGCAGCCGCAGCACGCTCGGGTCGTGCGGCGTGAAACGATCCGCCAGGCGCGCATTGCCGCGATCCACCACCAGGGTGTACTGCGTCAGGTCGTTGGTTCCGACGCTCAGGAAGTCGCTGATCTCCGCGAGCCGATCCGCCAGCACCGCCGCGGCCGGCGTTTCGACCATCACCCCCAGGGGGACACTCTTGGCGGCCGCGATCCCGGCGCTTTCGAGGCGAGCGCCTTCCTCGCGCATGATGTCGCGGGTGCGCTCGACTTCATCGAGACGCGTCACCAGCGGAATCATGAGCTGCAAATCGGCCGTGACCGCCGCGCGCAGCACCGCGCGAATTTGGGTGCGAAACATGTCGGGCTCGTCGAGGCACACCCGCACTGCGCGCCAGCCCAGCTGGGGATTGGGTTCGGCGGGGCCGCGGAACGGCGCCGGGAATTTGTCGCCGCCGAGATCGTAGGTGCGAATCACCACCGGATGGCCGGGGAATGCTTCGCCCACGCGCTTGAAATAGTGCAGCTGCGCGTCCTCGGACGGCAGCTCGCTGTGACCGGTAATCAGGAATTCCGTCCGCAGGAGGCCAACGCCCTCCGCGCCGTGCGCCCGGGCTGCCTCCACTTCGTCGGGCAGGTCGACGTTGCCGCGAAGCGCAATCCGCACGCCGTCGGCCGTCACGGACGGCTGCGCGACCGCCTCCTCGAGTCGGGCGGTCAGCTCGCGCCGTCGAGTGTCCGACCGCTTGGCTTCCTGGACCTCCTCCGGCTTCGGGTCGAGCAGAACGGTACCGCGCGTCCCGTCGAGGATCACCGTGGTGCCCTGAGCGATGCGGGCGACGGCGCCGCGCAGTCCGAAAATCGCCGGAATGCCGAGCGAGTGCGCGAGAATCGCCGCGTGCGATGTGCGTGTGCCCTCTTCGCTGATCAGCCCGACGACGTGCTCGCGGTCGAGCTGCACGGTCAGCCCGGGCGAGAGCTCGCGCGCCACGATGATCGACGGCTCGTCGATCATCTCCCACACATCGAACCCGCCCCGGTGCATCAAATGCTCGATCACTCGGATGGCGACGCCGGTGAGATCGGCGAGGCGGTCTTTGAGCAACGGACTTCCCGCGGCCGTCCACAGGTCGCGCACCTCGAGCGTCTTGAATTCGAACGCCTTCTCGGCGGTGAGGTGGTTCTCGCGAATCAGCTCGATGACACCGTCGATGAAATCCTTGTCTTCGAGCATGAGGAGCTGCGCATCGAAGATGCGGGCTTCATCCACGCCGGCGCGGTCCGCGGTGCGCGTCTTCAGCTCGATGAACTGTCTCCTCACGTCCTTCAGCGCGGCGCGCAACCGCCGCACTTCCTTCTCGACCTGCGTGCGCGGCACGACGCGGTGCGGAACCTCGGGCAGCGCCCAGCGCACCACGACGGTGGGCCCCATGGCGATGCCGGGCGATACGCCGATGCCCCTGAGCAGACGCTCGGATGCGGCCGTCACGCTTCTTCCGTCGTTTCCGGCTTCAGGTGCATTTCGTGAAAGCCGGCGGCAACGAGCTCGAGCAGTGCCGCCATCGCTTCCTCGGCGTCCTCGCCCTCGGTCCGGATCCGAATCGACGATCCGCACTCGGCGGCGAGCGTCATCATGCCGAGAATGCTCTTGCCGTTTACGACGGCCTCGTCCTTGCACACCTGCACGTTGGACTTGAAGCGGTTCGCGATCTTGACGAATTCCGCCCCCGGACGGACGTGCATGCCGAGCGGGTTGACGATACGGGCCTCGCGCTCGATCATGGCCATATCCGTCCAGCAATGAGTGCGAGGGCCGCGAGGCCAAGCGCGAGCCGTAAGGCCGTCAGTCGATCGAGCAGGCGGAGCGCGAGAAAGGCCACGACCGCCGCGACGGCGAGCGCGAGACGCGTCCAGGAATCGAAGGACGCGGCGAGGTACTGCGCCGTGATCGGCAGCGCCAACCCGACCGCGAACGCCATCGCGGTTCCGAGCGCGGCAGTGGCCTTCTGCAGCATCGGATGATGCAATGCAACGCTGACGCGCGTGCCGTGTGCCCAGCCCGCCCGCAATGCCCACCAGCGGAGCGCGACGTGACCGATGTTATAGACGATCAGGAATCCGACGACCGCGACCCAGCGCCCGCCGAGCGACACCGCGATGAGGGTCAGGGCGGACAGGAACGGCAGCCAACCGGCCCAGACGAGCCGGTCGCCCACCGAGCCGAGCGGACCGCAGAGCGCCTCGCGCAGCCGTTCGATCTGATCGGGCGACGCGCCGTCGTGCTCTGCGCGGGCGGCGGCCCCCACGGCGAGGCCGATGAGGTACGGATGCGCGTTGAAGAAGTGCCCGCCGCGCGCCACCGCCGGACCATATTTCCCGTCCCCCAGATCCCGCAGGAGCGGCTCCTCCGCCACGCCCACGCCCACGCCGAGCATCCGCTCGTAGTTGTACGAGCCCTGCACGGCAAAGAGGCGCAACAACGCGCGCGCAAGTGAGACCTTCAGCGAAGCCATGCGACTCCCGCCACGACCAGCAGTCCGCCGCCCAGCCCCGCGGCGAACCACACGAGATTCGGCCCTCGTCCCACGAGCCGGAGCGTTCCCGAAGCGCCCGCCGCGAGCGCCGCGGCGGCGGCGGCAACTGCCAGCAGCAGCGCTCCGCGCTCCGTCAACGCTCCGCCGAGCAGCGGGCGCGCGAGCCACGCGAGCACGAGGCCGAGTGCGGTCACAAGCGCCGCGCGCAGCGCGTCCCGCAGCAATCCCCCGACGTGAACACGCACCAGCGCGCGCGGATTCCCCGACTCGAGTGCCGCGGCTGCGTTGTGCACGACGCGCGAATTCACGCGCCGTAAGACATTGATCGTGAGACCGCCGACCAATCCCGTCACGAGGCCGACGAGCGCGCCGAGTCCCAGCCCGAGCACACCGGCCGAGGCATGCGACGTCGCGACGGCCGCAACGGTGGCGGGCCCGTACTCGGGATAGCGCACGGCGCCGACGGGCAGGATGTCGTACTGCATCAGCTCGAAGACAATGCCGAGCATCACTCCCGTGTGAACGTCACCGAGGATCGCACCGGCAACCGTGCCCGCGACGATGGGCCGCGCGATCATCATCTGCGGGAGGCTGACGAGATCGACGCCGACCATGGTGCCCCACACGAGCAGCGCGATCAGCACTTCGAGTGGCAGGTTCACGTGAATTCCCCCACCGGCACCGGCCGGGCGGACGGTACGTCCTGGGCTGTCACATCGACGCCTCGCTCCGCCAGCGCGCGCAGTTTTGTCGCCTCGTCATCAGTGAGGTAGACGAACCGCAGCCGCTCCGTGCGCCCGGCGCGATGATGCACGCCCCCGACATTGAAGCGCCGCACCTGTGGCGCGCGTTCGGCCAGCGCTACGGCGGTATCGATGTCGCCGACCAGGAGAATTCCCACTCGCGAATCCGCTTCCCAGCCCGCCAGGTCG
Source organism: Gemmatimonadales bacterium (assembly GCA_035551075.1). Lineage (GTDB taxonomy): Bacteria > Gemmatimonadota > Gemmatimonadetes > Gemmatimonadales > GWC2-71-9 > 20CM-2-65-7. The sequence continues at coordinate 10,240 of DASZNX010000433.1, forward strand.
TGTGCCGCTTCATCGACCGACGCAAACCGGACCTCGATGGAGGGAGGAACGCCCATGCGGTAGAGATCCTGCTCCCAATCGCTCCCGCGCACTTCGTCATCGACGAGCACGATGAACGACACGTTCAGCGGCTGCCCCCAGCCCACCACCACCTGTCCATGGATCAGGCGGTCATCGATGCGATACAGCGCCAGCGTCATGCGGCGGTGACTCGAATCGCTTTGCCGCCGGCGTCGACGGCACGCCGCGCGGCTTCCGTGGGGGAGACATCGCGGTGAAAAACGAAATCGAGCAGCATCGCGAGATTGACGCCGGTGACGACGGCGATGTCGGCATTTTTCTTCGCCAGGCGGAGCGATGTCGTGAAGCACGAGCCCCCCGGCAGGTCGACGAACAGGACCGCGGGGCCGGCGCCGACCGCGGCGCTCAGCCGCTCGGCAAGCGCATCGGTGCCGCACCCCTCATTGGAGACAGGCGTCAATGCGCCATCGATGCCGGTGATCGCCTTGACCGCGGTGACGAGCGCCTGCGCTACCGCGGCGTGCGACACGATCACGCCCCGGAGGTCACTCATAGTCTTCCTCGAGGTAGCGCTGCACCTCTCCCTTCTCGCGCATGCGGCGAATGAGGCGCTCGTTGAAGGCGCTCGCGGAATCCACCCCGCTGTAGCGGAGCAGGTGATTCATCGCCACGACTTCGCAAATCACCGTCAGATTCTTGCCGGGATTGAGCGGTACGGTGACGAGCGGCAGCGGGACATCGAGGAGCTCCGTCTGCTGCTGGTCCAGTCCGGTCCGATCGTACTCGCGGGTATTGTCCCAGTCCTCGAGCTGCACGACGACTTCGATGCGTTTTTGCTGGCGGACCGAGCGAATGCCGAACAACGCGTTGATGTCGATGAGCCCCACGCCGCGGATTTCCATGTAGTGCCGTGAGACCTCGTGGCCTCGGCCGATCAGCACGTCGTGGCCGCGCCGCGTGACGTGCACGACATCATCGGCGACCAGACGGTGGCCACGCTCGACCAGGTCCAGCACGCACTCGCTTTTGCCGATACCTGAGCGGCCGCGAAACAACAGCCCGACGCCGAACACGTCGGCGAGGGAGCCGTGGATCGTCGTGCGCGGCGCGAATGCGTCATCGAGGTACGGCTTCAGCCGCCGGTAGAACTCCGCGGTCTTGAGGCGGGTGCGGATCACGGGGATGCCGCGCTCGCGCGCGAGCTGCACCAGATCGCCAGGCGGCTCCTGGCCCTTCGTGATGATGATGCACGGCAACTCGTACGACAGGAACGTATCGATCGCTTTGCGACGCGCCTTCTCGTCGAGCGCGGCGAGATACGTGATCTCCGTCTCGCCCAGAATGTGAATCCGATCGGTGCCGATGAAGCGCGCCGTGTAGCCCGCGAGGACGAGTCCCGGGCTCGAGGCTTCCGATGACTTCACCTCGCGCTGCAAGCCGACCTCACCGGTCAACAGTTCGAGCTGCAGCGGATCACCTTTGCGCTTGAGGAGATCTCCGACCTTGATCACGAGACCTCGGGAGTCCTGGAGCGGCGGGTCTTCCGGCGCGCCCGCGGCGTCTGCTTGCCATCGAGTAGCTGCCGCTTCACGCGCGCGATCGCGAGATCGAGCGCCGACCGCTGGTCGGCGCCGGATGATTTCGCGACGTGGACCCGGCCGCGCGGCGTATGCACTTCGATCTCCACTGCCGCCTCGCCATGCTCTTCCGTGAAAATCACCTGCGCGTGATGCGGGCGGCGAACGAGCTTGGTCACTTTTTCGACCAGCTCCCGCGCATGCGCGCGCAAGTCATCGTCGATTTCGGTATGACGGGCGGTAATGGTCAGTCGCATGACTTCAATCCTCCGCAGTTCGTTCGCCAATGGTTTGTTGCAGATGGTGGAGCGTCGCACCGGCCGCCGCATCCCACGAGAGCCCTTCCGCAAACGCGCGGGCCGCCTGCCCCAGCCGCTCGACCAGGTCGCGATCCGCCGCCAGGGCCTCCATGCGATCCGCCAGCGCGCGCCATTCTCCATGTGGGACCAGATACCCGGTGACACCATGCCGCACCGACTCGCGGAGTCCGGGGCTGTCCGACGCCAATGCCGGCGTGCCGCTCGCGGCCGCCTCGACATTGGTAATCCCCCATCCTTCCTTGGGACTCGGAAACAGGACGGCCCACGCGCGCCTGAGCAAGGTTCGCTTTTCCTCCTCGGAAACGAAGCCACGGAAGCGGACGGCCTCGCCGAGCCCCAACGCCGTGGCGACGCGCTCGAGCCGGGGCCGATCGTCGCCCTGCCCGCAGATATCGAGCGTCACGTCAGGGCGCGCCAGTCGCGCCGCGGCGAGCGCCCGCAACGCATACTCCACTCCTTTATAACGCTTCAATCGGCCCAGATACAAGAACGTGGGGCGCGCGGCGCGCGGCGTGGCAGGATCGGGTCGATACAGCCGCGAGTCCACGCCGGGATGAATGACCACGATGCGGTCCTGCGGAACACCGCGCCGCACCAGGTCGTCCCGGGTGCTCTCGGAAATCGCGTGGAAACCGGCACGCCGATAGACCCGGGGAATCGGGAGCTCCGAAGCCCACACGATCGTCGCGAGCGGCAGGCTCGCTTCGGTGAAAGCGGTCGTGCCAAAGAGGTGTGGCACGATCGCGACAAACGGCAGCCGCGTCAGTGTCGGCAAGTAGAGCGGCACCTTGTTGATGTCCTCGACCACGATGTCATACCGCTTGTCGCGCAGCGCGTCGCGGACGGCGCCCCGGCCACGGAGCGCAAAACTGTTCCTGTTGCCGATGCGGGTGACGTTGATGCCGTCCACCGTGGCGCGAGCCGCGCATCCCGGCCAGCCGCTGGCAATGAGATCGACCTCATGACCCCACGCCGCCACGCGCCCGAACAATTCATGCAGGTGAATTTCGGCGCCGCCTGCCTGCGGATTCTGCCGGTCGTTCCAATTGACCAGCAGGATCCTCACAGCGCCCCGGTCTCGCGCGCGACGGCATCCAGCACGCCGTTGATGAACGCAGGCGCGCGGGCGCCGGCAAACCAGTGGGCGAGCTTGACCGCTTCGTCGATGACGACGCGCGACGGCGTCGCGGCTTCATCCAGCTCGGCGAGCGCCAGCCGCAGGATGTTGCGCTCGATGACGCCGACGCGCTCCAGCCGCCAATGCTCCGCCGCGTCCGTGATCCGGCGATCGAACTCCGGCCGGCCGGCGATCGCTTTGGCGGCCAGGTCGGCTCCACGATCGTAGCCCTGCGGCTCGCCGCCGTAGATCACCGCGACGCGGGCAACCACGGCTTCGATCGAAGGCTCGCCCGAGAGCTCCCAGGCGTAGAGCAGCTGCAGCGCGCGGGCCCGCGCCTTAGTCTCGGGGCGCTGCACCGAGCTTCTCGAGCGCATCGGCGGTCTCGAGCGCCGCCTGAGCCGCCTCGGCACCTTTGTCGACCCGCGCCAACGCCTGAGTCTCGGTCTCCGTTGTCAGCACCCCGAAGCCGACGGCAATGCGATGCGCCAGCGCGACGTTGCCGAGCCCCCGCGCGGCCTCGCCGGCCACATACTCGAAATGGGGCGTCTCGCCGCGAATCACGCAGCCCAGGGCAACGATGGCGTCATAGCGCTCGCTCGCGGCAGCGGCTTCGGCCACCACGGAGAGCTCGAACGCGCCCGGCACCCAGGTCACGTCGACATTGCGGTCGTCGATGCCGCCGCGGCGGAGCGCGTCGCGCGCGCCGTCGAGCAGCTTGGTCGTGATGGCTTCGTGAAACCGGCTGACGACAATCGCCACGCGCCGCTGGCGGTTCGCGGTGCGCGCGGCCGCCGGGGGAGTAGGGGCTTTGTGGGGCACGATCAGTGAGTCAGGAAGTGACCGAGCTTGTCC